>CAZPDA010000010.1:5816-27725 GCA_964585115.1 uncultured Flavipsychrobacter sp. | reverse complement strand
TAGTAATGCTGTGCTTAAAACTGTCTTCTTAGCTAGATTCATCATAAAGTTCTATACTCTTTTTATTTTGTTTCTATATTCGTTCAAATATCATCGCAGCACCTTGACCTACACCTATACACATAGTTGCCAGTCCGTACTTGCTATCACGTTTTTTCATTTCGTAAAGTAGTGTTGTTGCGATACGTGTACCGCTACAGCCTAGAGGGTGACCTAAAGCAATAGCACCACCATTTACATTTACTATTTCTGCATCAAGTCCTAGCTCTTGCATACAAGGGATGCTCTGTGCTGCAAATGCTTCATTTAGCTCTACAAGGTCCAGGTCTTTAGACTCAAGTCCTGCACGCTTTAGTGCTTTTTGTGAAGCCGGTATCGGTCCAATACCCATAACCGATGGGTCAACACCTGCTACCGCCATGCTCTTTATTTTAGCTATTGGTTTCAAGTTGTATTTCTTAACAGCAGCTTCAGATGCTAGTATCATCGCCGCAGCACCATCGTTGATACCACTAGAGTTACCAGCAGTTACAGTGCCATCTTTTTTGAAGACTGTCTTAAGTGTACCTAGTTTTTCTAGTGTAGACTCGCGCGGGTGTTCATCTGTATCTACAACCGCAGTTTTTCCTCTGCCAAGGTCTACAGTTATTGGTGTTATCTCATCTGCAAATTTATTAGCAGCTTTAGCAGCCGCATATCTTTGCTGGCTTTGTAGTGCAAACTTGTCTTGTGCATCGCGAGATACATTGTAACGTTCTGCCACATTCTCAGCAGTTTCGCCCATGCTATATGGATGGTATAGTGCACTCAATGCTTTGTTGATAAAACGCCAGCCTAGTGTAGTATCATATATCTCCGGTGCACGTCCGAATGCTTTCTCTACTTTAGCCATCACAAAAGGTGCACGACTCATGCTCTCTACACCACCTGCAATGTATATCTCTCCATCGCCACACATAATAGCGCGAGAAGCATCCATTATTGATTGTAAGCCTGATGCACATAAGCGGTTTACGGTATTACCACCTACACTAGTAGGTAGCCCTGCCAGTAGTGCAGACATACGTGCTACGTTACGGTTGTCTTCGCCGGCTTGGTTCGCAGCACCTGCTATTACGTCTTCTATTTCATTTACGTCGATAGAAGGGTTGCGCTCTATCAGTGTTTTGATAACATGTGCCAACATATCATCAGGACGAACAGAACTCAAAGCCCCGCCATACCTACCAATAGGTGTTCTTGTTGCGTCTACTACATATACTGTATTCATACTACAATGATTTATTTCGATAGTTTATTTTTTAAAAAAGTCGTGCTTGGTGAATAAGTCAAATTCATCAAGTGGGGTAGTGAGCTAATTGGTCAAAGCTATCTTCAGGTCGTTGATGATATCTTCAACGGTTTCCAATCCTACGCTCATTCTTATCAGCCCGTCAGTTATACCAAATTTTATTCTGTCCTCAGGTTTTACACCAGCATGTGTTGTAGATGCAGGGTGAGACACTAGTGTGTCGCAAGTACCTAAAGACACTGCATTAGTACAAAGTTTTAGTTTGTTCATAAAAGAGACGCCCGCTTCGTATCCTCCTTTCAATTCAAAGTTCATTAATGCGCCTGCATGTTTCATTTGCTCTTTAGCAATGTGGTGATGTGGGTGAGATGGCAAACCTAAGTAATTTACAGTTTGTATAGCGGGGTGCTCATTTAAGAACTTTGCTACTTGTTCTGCATTACTACAATGTCTATCCATACGTAGTGGAAGCGTGCGTAAACCGTTAGTAAGCACAAAAGCATCAAAGGCATTGCTATTGCCGCCAAGCAATCTGTGCTTCTTAGTTACAGTAGTATTCATCTTCTCCAGGTCTCTACCTACCAGCACACCACCTACTGCTGTGCCATGCCCGTTCAAAAATTTAGTAGTGCTGTGTATCACATAGTCCACATCATACTTGAAAGGTTGCTGTAAGTATGGGGTTGCGAATGTGTTATCCGCACATACAATTAACCCATATGATTTACCCAAGGCACTAAGCTCTTGCAGGTCTACACATTGTAGTGTAGGGTTAGCAGGTGTCTCTATATACATCAGGCTGATAGAACTATCTGCTTGTATCGCTTCTTCTACCTTGTTAGGATTGCTGAAGTCAACTATTACGACCTCTATGCCAAGGTCTGGTAATACCTTATCTATCAGCTCTTGAGTGCCACCATATAAAGAGTAGTGAGTGATTATTTTTTCTCCTGCTTTCAGGTTGCTCAGTAGCATAGTAGTAATAGCTGCCATGCCCGATGAATGAAGTATAGCTTTCAGTTCAAGCTGTTCGCCACTCATATTCTGCAATCCGTAAGCTTCCATCAAGGCTATTTTTTCCTCCGCTTCATTTATGGTTGGGTTGCCAAATCGTCCATATACATAGCCATCTTCTTTACCTTGAAAGATGTTTACAGCCTGTTCAGCACTATCAAAAGTGTAAGTACTGCTGGCATATATCGGAGTAAGGTGTGCACGGTTGTTCTCTTGCTTATGACCACCGTGTATGCAAATAGTATCAAAACCTTTTTTGTGTATATCTGACATCTTTATATCATTATTATGGTGCAAAAATAAAAAACCATAGGGAGCTTCTGTTGTTTCTGCGATATAGTTATATAAATACAATGCATTGCTGCTTATTTTAACGTAATAGCGATTAATTATCAGCACTTTAGTATTTGCCTTTAATGCACTACCTTAGAATGGTATTGTTTTAAATGTCTATTCATGAAGGAGCTATTGACAGACCTTGCTAAGTATAATATATGGGCCAATGCACTGTTTATTAAAGCACTATCTAAGCTGTCAGATGAACAATTGGATACAGAAATCATAAGTAGTTTCCCTACTATCAGGCGTACGGTATACCATATGTGGAGTGCAGAAGATATTTGGTTGCAACGTTTGGCTTTGGTAGAACAGGCTACATGGGCAGAAAGTTCTTTCGATGGCTCATTTGCGGAAGCATGTGAAAGATGGGAGTATGCTTCACGAGGATTATTAGAATTTATAGAGCGTCAGTATAGTGATAGAGCTTTTGAACATGTGTTGCAATATTATAACTTGAAAAAGCAGTCGACTAAGCTACAAGTGTCTACAGCCCTAGTTCAGGTATTGAACCATGCCACATATCATAGAGGGCAGCTTGTGACAATGATGAGGCAAGTAGGCGTAAAGAAGATACCCGCATCTGATTATTTCATTTATAAAGCGAAAAGCAAATAAAAAAGCCCCGCATCTCGGGGCCTTTTTTTATTTCAATAGGGGGGTAAGTCAATTAATGAACTACTTGTAGTAGTTGTGTTTGTGTGCCCTTTACTCCGTATGACCTTATTAAATAAGTGCCAGCTGGTAGGCTGTTAGTATTAATACGGCAAGATGTTTTACCCTTCATATCTGTTGTGCTAACTACTTTGCCATCAAGCGTGCAAATATGAATTGCATCAATACTCTTACTAGCGGTGGTTACTGTTACGTATATAATACTTGGGTTAGGATATACACTAAATGATAATGCCTTAGCTATTTGCTGTGCAACGTTTACTGTGCTGGTAAAGTTTGTTGATTCGCTGTATACAGTGACGCCATTAGAAGGTGTATTGGTAAATCCTGCTGCCGCAACAAGGTGATTGCCTGCAAGGCCAAGTGCATGTGCTGTATGCTCTACATTCATGTCATTGGTAGCAGCCATTTGTGTTACGGTTTGGTTGGCAGGGTCGTATACCTCAATGCTTTTGTATTTATAGTTATTCACACCAAGTTCGCCACCTAGTAGGTAAATATAGGAGTCGTCAGCTATAGCATATCCAAAATATCTTTTATCAATAGTAGAAGTTATGTTGTTCCAAGTGTCATTTGCTATGTTATATACCTCAATTGTATTCAGTGCTGAACCAGACCTTCTACCACCAAATACATATATATTCCCATCTTGGTGGGCAATCTGAGCATTCTCTCTGCTTTCGCCCATGTCAGTCAGCTTAGTAAAGCTTTTAGAAGCAGTATTAAGTTTGTAAAGGTTTTTAGTAGAACCTCCGCCAACATAATATATATCAGTGCCAACTACTACAGTGGTCGCACCATCTTTGTTAAAACCATTAGGTGTATTTATTGCTGCTGCCTCCCAAGTATCTGTAGGTATATCATAGACCTTTATGCTGCCGGCAACGGCTAGATATAGTTTATCTCCAACCCCTGCTATTGACGTATTACAAACTATAGTTCCTGATAGTTTAGCTAATGTATCCCACTTGTTTGCAGTAGGGTCGTAGCTGTATAGTGTATTGTTGCCACCTCCGCAATTGCTGAAAGAATAGAGTAGCCCATTATGACCACAAGAGTTCATACCCCATGCTGCATATGGGTAATCGGCTATTTGCGACCATGTAAATGTTTGTTGTGCTGTTGCGTTTATTGATGACGCTAATAATAAGATAAGTAGTAATTTCTTCATGTTATAGCATTTCACACAAAGGTGAGGCTATATGAGAGGTGCACCTATACCGTGCTTTAGGTAATTGTATATACCCACTAGTACGGATAATAAAAAACGCCTGACTCATTGTAAGTCAGGCGTTTGGAGAAGAATTATTTATGATTATTACTTATTATCATCTTCTTTTACTTCTTCGTATTCAGCGTCAGTTACTGTTTCTTCAGCTGCGTTACTGCTGTCTTGAGCTCCGCCCGCAGCACCAGCGTCTCCGCCTGCTTGTTGCTGAGCGTTGTACATGTGCTGGCTAGCAGCCTGCCATGCGTTATTAAGCTCTTCAGTAGTAGCGTCGATAGCATCAAGATCTTCGTTCTTATGCGCTTCTTTTAGCTTAGCTACAGCAGCTTCTATTGTTTGCTTCTGGTCAGCAGGAAGTTTATCTCCATACTCTTTCAGTTGCTTCTCAGAATTGAAAACAAGACCATCTGCCATATTTAGCTTCTCTACACGCTCACGAACTTGCTTATCTGTATCTTCATTAGCTTTCGCCTCATTCTTCATGCGCTCGATCTCTTCTTTGCTAAGACCGCTACCAGCCTCGATACGGATATTCTGTTGTTTACCTGTTCCTTTATCCATTGCAGTAACGTTAAGTATACCGTTAGCATCGATATCGAAAGTAACCTCTACTTGAGGAACACCACGTGGTGCCGGTGGAATACCGTCTAGTATAAAACGACCTAGAGACTTATTGTCTTTAGCCATCGGGCGCTCACCCTGTATCACGTTGATCTCTACGCTTGGCTGGTTGTCAGCAGCAGTTGAGAATGTTTCGCTCTTCTTAGTAGGTATTGTAGTGTTCGCTTCAATAAGCTTGGTCATTACACCACCCATTGTTTCGATACCTAGAGATAGTGGCGTAACGTCTAGTAGTAGTACGTCTTTCACATCTCCTGTTAATACACCACCTTGGATAGAAGCACCTATCGCTACAACCTCATCAGGGTTCACGCTCTTGTTAGGCTTCTTACCGAAGAATTTCTCTACTACTTCCTGTATCTTAGGGATACGGGTAGAACCACCTACTAGTATCACTTCGTCTATCTCGCTGGCTTGCATACCGGCATCTTTCAATGCTTTGCGGCAAGGCTCTAGTGTACGCTCTACAAGGCTATCTGCCAGTTGCTCAAATTTAGAGCGGCTTAGCTTACGTACAAGGTGTTTAGGAACACCATCTACAGCTGTGATATATGGTAGGTTGATCTCTGACTCCTGAGAAGAAGAAAGCTCAACTTTTGCTTTCTCAGACGCTTCTTTCAAACGCTGCCAAGCCATAGGATCTTTGCGTAGGTCTATGTTCTCATCAGCTTTGAATTCGTCAGCCAACCAGTCCATGATCACTTTATCAAAGTCATCACCACCTAGGTGAGTATCACCGTTAGTAGATTTCACTTCAAATACACCGTCACCTAGCTCTAGGATAGATACGTCGAAAGTACCACCACCAAGGTCAAATACAGCGATCTTACTGTCCTGATCTTGCTTGTCCATACCATAAGCCAATGCTGCTGCTGTAGGTTCGTTGATGATACGTTTTACTGTAAGACCTGCAACTTCACCTGCTTCTTTAGTAGCCTGACGCTGAGCATCATTAAAGTATGCCGGTACTGTAATTACAGCCTCTGTTACATCCTGTCCTAAAAACTCTTCAGCAGTTTTCTTCATTTTCTGAAGTACCATTGCTGATATTTCTTGAGGTGTATACAAACGACCTTTTATATCTACACGAGGAGTGTTGTTCTCTCCTTTTACGATCTTGTAAGATGAGTGTTCTATTTCATTAGCCACCTCGTCATAACGACGACCCATGAAACGCTTGATGGACATTATGGTGTTTGCAGGGTTGGTTATAGCCTGACGTTTTGCAGGGTCACCAACTTTACGCTCTCCGTTTTCCAAAAAAGCCACTATCGAAGGGGTGGTACGACGTCCTTCATCATTTGCGATCACTACCGGCTCGTTACCTTCCATCACGGCAACACAAGAGTTGGTAGTACCTAAGTCAATGCCAATAATCTTTCCCATAGTATTCTTTGTTCTTAGTTATGTTGTTATTAGTGTTTATTACAACAGCTATACTTCAATCTATATGCCACATGACATTTGTCGGCAATAATGTCAGCCATACTGTCATTCTGAAATAAAAATGCCCTAATGAGTATCATTAAGGCATTTGTTATATATGAAAAATGTAAAATTGTCAACTAGTCCGTAGTCCTACCTCTAATAGCCAGGTCTTTAGTGATTGAGTTATTCATTAATGTGTCCATTGTAGGATTAGTAAGACCGGCATTCTCGTAAAAGCGCATAGCTCTCGAACCTACAACACCAAAGGCATCTTCTGACACCATGTTGGTATAGTTTGGTTGAATGTTGTCATTAGTCAAACTACCACCTTGTGTTTGGTTCACAAATTTATAGCTGTATAGCTCTTTACTACCTGCGTAGAAGAATATGTCACAGCTATCCATATAGCGTTGTACGTTGGTAGGTGCTACACCCATTGCGTCTCTTAAGAAAGATAGTATAGATAGGTTTTGTACACTGGGCTGATAAGGTTCTGAAGGCAGTGTGTTTAATGTTGAGAAGTTGTAATCAACAGATTTCCTCTCTTCAACATTTGTAACAACATTTCTTTCTAAATAGTGGAAGCGAATATAACCCTCTAGTATATAGCCGTTCACAGGTGTATTTACAAAGAAAGTAGTTTTTGCTGTAGGTGCGGTTCTAGAGAAGTTTAACGAATACTGTGCGAAATTAAACTCATTAACATCAAAACCTTTAATATTATCAGCGGTATCATTGCTAACTATACCTATAAGATCGCTTGAATCTACTTTCCCTGTATTGGGGTTAGTTACGATCAAACGATATTCTCTTTCAGAGTTCAGCTGATGTTTAAATTTATAACCATAGTTAGGAGATGTAAAAAAGCTTTGGTCTTTTACAGAGCTTTGTTTTATGTATCCTTCCTTGTTTAGATCTACCATTTGCAGCGTAATAGTTTGTGCCGCAGTATTGCCTAGGTATTCTATTACTTTAACATCTAGCTGACTGTAGAAACTTGAATCCGGCTCTTTAGACATGTCAATAGCGCTCTTATTCTCATCCATGAATGCTTTTTGTACACGTATATAATGTGCAGTGTCTTCGATGTTCAATATACCATAAGCTACAGTTATTTGTCTGTATGGTGCTGCCACATTAAAGTCTTCTTCGCAGCTGTATAGGCCAACAGTAGCTAATAGAGCAAGGATCGGAATCAGTTTTTTCATTATCAAAGCTTCTTTTGAAAGGAAACAAAGATATGAGTTTAGATGGAACATCCATTACACAATAAATTCTTTCACATATTATGATAATTGTTTGACATTGATGCAAATGCTCTTGATACTTAATATTAAAAAGTATTTTTGCGCCTTATAATAGATTAATTGTAGAAAATGACTGTTGTAGCACAAATCAAGGATGCCGCTTTCAAGGCATTTACCCAATTATTTCCTGAGGCTGATGTGAAAGCCGAAATGATAACGGTAAACCAAACAAAACCGGAGTTTGAGGGAGATTATACATTAGTATTATTCCCCTTCCTCAAGACATTGCGAATGAAACCCGCAGAGCTTGGGCAGAAACTAGGTGACCATTTGGTGGCTAACAGTGAGTTGTTTGAACGATATGCTATAGTTGCTGGCTTCTTGAACCTAACATTGAAGGATAATGTCTGGGTGTCATTCCTACAGCAACAGTTCAATAATAAGGAATTTGGTAATGCCCCGTCTAGGGATAATAAGGTGATGATAGAGTATTCATCTCCTAATACTAATAAACCGCTGCACTTTGGGCACATGCGTAACATATTTTTGGGTTATGCCATGTCTAACGTGCTAGAAGCTGCGGGTAATGATGTGGTGAAGTCTAACCTTATAAATGACAGGGGAATACACATTTGTAAGTCGATGGTGGCCTGGATGCGCTATGCTGATGGTGCTACACCTGAAAGTACAGGACAGAAAGGTGATAAGCTGGTCGGAGACTACTATGTGCGGTTTAATACGGAACTGAAAAAGGAGTTAGTGCCTTACTTGGAATCAATATTAGAAAAAAAGACTATTCCGGATGATATTATAGAAGTAGATAGAGTAAAGCTAAAAGAATCTCTGACCAAGATAGACGAGTTTACGAATAAGGTAAGTGATGTAGCTAGAGAAGAAATAGATTTGAATGAACTTGCCAAGTTTGGTGAAAAACTAGTTGAGCCATTTAATGCAGCATTAAGTGGCGGTGCTAAGTGGAAAGATGTTGTTAAAGGCTATGAGAAGGAGCAAGAAAATGAAAAACTTAAAGATGGTCTAAAAGCACTATTAAAAAAGCTTCTTTCAATAGAAGAGAAGATTGAGGAGGAAGAAGGAAAGGTAATTGATATTGCTACCAAATACTGTACTCTTACTATCGATGCTAAAGCAATGCTTTTGAAATGGGAGCAAGGAGATGAGGAGACCGTAGCACTTTGGGAAAAGATGAACGGATGGGTATACGATGGCTTTGATGTGAGCTATGCAAGAATGGGTGTCGATTTCGATAAGCGTTATTATGAGAGTAATACATACTTATTGGGTAAATCGGTAGTAGAGAAGGGGTTGAAGTCAGGTGTGTTCTTTAAGAAGGAAGATGGCTCTGTATGGGTAGACCTTGAAGATGAAGGTTTGGACCAAAAATTACTATTACGTGCAGATGGTACATCCGTATACATCACACAAGATATAGGTACTGCTATAGAAAAGTATAACGACTACAACCTTGATGAGTCTATATATGTGATAGGCGATGAGCAGAACTACCACATGCAAGTACTAAAGTTGATATTGAAGAAGATGGGTGAGCCTTGTGCTGATGGTATCTTCCACCTGTCTTACGGTATGGTGGAACTGCCTACAGGTAGGATGAAGAGCCGTGAGGGTACTGTAGTAGATGCTGATGATATGATGGACGACATGCATGCATTAGCCCAAAAACAGACAGAAGAAGCGGGTAAGACAGATGGATTTGATGCAGACAGCCTTAGTAAACTATATGACACTATAGGTATGGGTGCATTGAAGTTCTATTTGCTACGTGTAGACCCAAAGAAGAGAATGATATTCAATCCTGAGGAGTCTATAGACCTGCATGGTTTTACAGCGGCGTTTGTACAGTATGCTCACGCGCGTATATGTTCTGTGCTCAGAAAAGAGGATATGCCGTATTTGCCGAGTAGCGAAGCCTTCAGTAGCTACAAGCATACGCAAGAGCTTACCGATGCTGAGAAGAAGCTGGTAATAACCTTAGAGCAATATCCATCTATGGTGACAACAGCTGCAGATGAGTATAATCCTTCTGTATTGTGCAACTATGCATTTCAGGTAGCTCAGGAGTTTAACTCTTTCTATAGCGACCATAGTATATCTAAAGCAGAGAACGAAGAGAAGAAACAGCTACGTTTGATGTTGGTGGTAATGGTAGCGCAGGTGTTAAGGCATAGTATGGGATTACTAGGTATCAACCTGCCTGAGAAGATGTAATTAGTTACTCTTTAGGGAGATGGCCTCTATCTTACCTGCACGCATAGCCGGTAGCCACGAGGCAAATAGTCCGATAAAGATTATAGTAACGAATATCAAAGCAATATCACTGAACTTAATAGCTACGGGGTAAGCCTCTATAATGAAGGAGCCCTGTAGCTTTACTAATTCATACTTCTGCTGTAGCCAAGCAAACACTAGTCCTATAGCCAGTCCGGTAATACCACCTACCAGAGACCATAAGATCCCTTCAGTCAAGAATATCCCCTTTATAGTAGCAGGCCTTGTACCCATAATGCTGAGTATAGCCATATCTTTCTGTTTCTCAAGTACTAGCAGTGTAAGTGCTCCGATCATGTTGAAGGCTGCTATCAGCAATACTAGTAGTAGGATAAGGTAAGATGCCCACTTCTCACCAGACATTACCATGTATAGTGTCTTATTTTGCTCGTAGCGGCTTTCTACTTTATAATTATTGCCCAGTAGCTTTTGCACTTGCGCTATCACGTCCTCTTCATCAGCATGGTCATTTAGCTTTAATTCTATTGAGGTGAAGCCCCCACTCGTTTGCATGAGCTGCTGTGCTACTGCTATAGAGGTGACGATGTAACGTGTATCAAACTCCTCTTGCACCTGAAAAGATACCATAGGGGCTAGCTTAGCATATTTGAAGGCAGCATCAGGGTTTAGCGAAAAGCCTTTAGCCTTGGCATTGGGGTAGTATAGCACTAGCTCACTCATGGCATTATATACACTTAGTCCCAGTTCGTTTATCAACTGCTGACCAATGATAGCACTATATAGTGGTGTGCCTGCTCTGCCATTATTACCCGCTACATTTATGTCTACATTCATGTCGCCCTCCATATAGTAAGGGCTTAATTCTTTTAGTAGCTGTTGGTCGCCACCAATACCTTTAAGTATAGCCACACGTTGCTCAGAGCCCGTGCTCACTAGTACTTTATCTTCTATTACCTCGTCAATGGTCTCTACACCATCTATAGCGCGGATGTTAGCTAGTTGAGCATCTGTAAGTTTTATGAATTTCCCTTTTGCGGGGCTCACCTTTACCTGCGGGTAGAATACTTTGTAAAGGTCTTTAACCAACCCGTCAAAACCATTGAACACGGAAAAAACAATGACCATGGCAGCACAGCATATAGCAATAGCCACCATACTAATGCGAGATAGTATAGGTACTATATTTGCTGTTCCCTTACCTCTGAAGTATCGGAAAGCTAGTTGCCAGATCAGTGTACGGTTCATTATTCGCTATCGTCGGGCTTATTTTGTTCGCGAGCTTCTCTCTCTTCGTCCAGCTTTTTGAAGATGCCTTCCATCTTAAATACATAGTCCAACGTATCGTCGTTGAAGAATTTAAGTTCAGGTATCCTTCTTAGTTGGTTTTTAAGCCTATTGCCTAGTATCCCTCTTAGTTCACCACTTCTGGCAGTCATTTCGTCTATGAAAGCTTGTGGATCGTCAAATTTGAACAGGCTAAGATATATGCGTGCTTCCAACAGGTCTGGTGTCATAGATACTTTAGATATAGATACCAGTCCACCATTCACAACATTCAGGCCTTCACGCTGAAATATATCGCTCATCTCTTCATTTATCAGTTGCCCTACTTGCTTTTGTCTTTTACTTTCTTGCATATTAATTATCAACTTAATTCGGTAAAGTTAAAGAAATGACACCATGATGTAGAGGGATTGATATTGTTTCCTTAATTTAGAGCGTTATAATTGCAAACAAATGAAGAAATTATCACTATTCGCATGTGGCGCATTGTTTTTAGGGTTGATGGCATGTGAAGAAGTAGGACCGAAAATTGACTTCTCTCAAGGAGTGCAGGCAGGTGAGGATACAACATACATTGAGAGTAACCCTGAAACACCACAACAGAAGAAGGTATTGGCAGAAGAGTTTACAGGAGTGTCTTGCCCTCCTTGTCCTAATGCAAATGCTTTAATGAGGTCTATTAAGAGTAACAATAATGACAACGTTGTTATAATAGCATATCATATTCTGAACTACCCTCAGGGAGCACCAGTAGAAAAAGATGGTGTAGAATTGTCTAAATATGACTTTAGAACGCAAGAAGGTACAGATGTAGGTAATTCCATATTTGGTGGAATTGCGGCTATGCCTATCGCTTCTTTTGATAGAGTAGCAGTTAATAACGAAAAGCTGATAAGTACAGGAAACTGGAGTGGCGCGGTTTCCAGCCGTTTAACACAGAGCACGCCTGTGAATATCCATGTGACTAGTTCTTTCGATGATAATAGTAGAGAGGCTACTGTAATAGTAAGGCTTGCTTATACCAAAGAAGTGACTATTAAGCAAAATCTTAATGTTGCTATCATTGAAGATAGTATAGTGGATGCACAGAAAGATGGGCTAAACATCGTAAAGGAGTATACTCACGTACATATACTTAGAGATATTGTTACACCTATCAACGGTGCGCCTATCCCTGCAAAGGTTGACCCTAAAGTAATTGGTAGAGTATATGAGCGTAGGCTTACTATTCCTATTAGCGAAGAGTGGAAAGAGAAGAAGTGTCATGTAGTAGTATATGTTACTAACGATGATGCTACTGATAAGAGTGTAGTGCATGTAGAAGAGGCACATATAACTAAAGAGTAAAGTAATACAACTCATTTATACAATAGCACTACACATTCAGTAGTGCTATTTTTTTGCAATTATGTATATTGTATATCTAAACATGTGATATGAAAAAGACCATGATCCTATTCGCTACTTTAAGTGTAGTGTTAATGAATTCCTGCAAAGAACAACGTTTAAAGAGTATCGACTTTGGACCAGGAGTACTTGCAGGGCAGGATACTACATACAAAGTGTCAAATGTTAGTCAGCCTCAAGCTAAACGCGTTTTAGTAGAAGAGTTTACTGGTGTAAGCTGCTCCAATTGTCCGGATGCGGCTACTATACTTAAGTCAATTATTGATAATAATCCTGAAAGAGTAATTGCTATTGGTTATCATCCCACAAATAGCAACTTTACTAAGCTGATTGATGAGCACGGCTATATGTCAAACTATGATCTTAGGCAGCCTCAAGCAGAAGAGTTAGGCAATTCAATTTTTGGTGGTATCCCGGGAATGCCTATAGCTGTAATTGGTAGACAATATATAAACAATAACTATTTTGTAGGTAGAGGAGAGTGGAGTAAGATAATTGAAGATAGGTCGGCATTAAAGACACCTGTCAATATTAGCATTATCAGCAATGTAGACAATGTAGCTAATGAAGCGGTGGTAATCGTAAGGTTGGAGTATACAGGTGATGTGACAAAGAAGCAGAATTTACATGTTTCAATAGTAGAAAACGGAATTGTAGATGCACAGAAAGGGGTAAGCGAAATATTCTCAGATTATAAGCATGAGCATGTGTTCAGAAATATGGTTACATCGCTGGCAGGTGCAGCTATACCTACTAAGGTAGACCCTAAAGTGGCAGGGAAGATATATGAGAGAAGATTTATAGTCGCTATAGACGAAAAATGGAATGTAGATAACTGTAAAGTCGTTGCTTTTGTTACAAATGATGAAGCTGGAGATAAAGAAGTGGTGCAAGCAGCTGAAGTTGATATGAATAATTGATATTCGTAACTTAAATTATATTAAAAAGCCTTGTTAATAAACAGGGCTTTTTAGTTTTTATAGATACATAATAAAGGACTTAAGGTCTTATCTTTGGCACTTATTATATAAACAGAAGAAGAACGTGAAATACCGCTACGCTTTACTGATCATACTATTAGTGATAATTGCCGATCAGGCATTGAAAATATATATCAAAACAAACTTTTTTTATGGGGAGCCGTACAACGTATTTGGTGATTGGTTTCAGCTACATTTTATAGAGAATGAAGGTATGGCTTTTGGTATGAAGTTAAGCCAAGCCGCTACAGGTAAACTGATATTGACTTTGTTCCGCTTGGTAGCAGTAGTGTTTGGTTTCTACCTTTTAAAGCAAGTGGTTAAGAAGGGGTATAGTAGAGGGGCTATCATTTGTGGCGCGTTGATATTGGCGGGTGCTTTGGGCAATCTTATCGACAGTATCTTCTACGGTATGATATTTACAAATAGTAGTATGCATACGGTAGCTACTTTCACAGCATGGGGTGAGGGCTATGGCAAGCTATTTCATGGTAGGGTGGTAGATATGCTTTACTTCCCGCTATATAGAGGTGTTTTGCCCGATTGGATACCTTTCTTTGGTGGTAAGTACTTTGAATTTTTTGAACCGGTATTCAATATAGCAGATGCTGCTATTTCCGTAGGTGTGCTAGTGTTAGTATTCTTCCAAAAGAGGTTGGTACACAATAAGAGGTTGGCAACCCAACAGTAATTCTTAAATCGTTCGCACAATGGCTGAAGAGCAAGGAGATAATCTAATATCGATCAATGTATGGCTGGCAGGTCGTAGCTACCGTATACGCATCACTCCTGAAGAAGAGGAGGGTGTACGCAAAGCGGTAAAGCTAGCTGATGAGCAGATCAATGAGATGCGTAGTAGCTATGCAGGTAAAGATGATCAAGACTTTATAGCTATGTGCTTATTGATGTATGCTACAGATAGTGTTACTCAAGGCGTATCGAACACACATGCCCAGCAAGTGCTAAAAGGTATGATAAGGATGATAGACAATAAACTGGCAGGAGAAGAGACGGAATAGTCAGTAGCTATAGAGCATCTACCATTACTTCCATTTTACTGCCTCTTGACCCTTTTACTAGTATTGAAGCGTTTGCAGGAATGTTCCCTTTTATATATGCTGCAGCATCGGTTGATGTGTTGAAGTGCATATAGCTTCCATTTAGTCCGCTGAACTCCTTACCTACCAAAATCACATCTTGCCATTGATATTGGTCTACAAGTGCTACAAGTGCCTTGTGTTCATTTGCTTCCTCTGCCCCCATTTCTTTCATAGCGCCTAGCCATAGCGTTTTGTTGGGCAGTTCACTATTGGCAAAGTTGCTGATAGCAGCTTGCATACTGGTAGGGTTAGCGTTATAAGCATCTAATATTAGTTTATTGCTTCCTTTCTGTATCATCTGTGAGCGGCTGTTGTCAGGGCTATATGTTGCAATAGCATCTCTAATGTCTTCGATAGATACACCAAAGTATTCACCTATGGCAACGGCTGTCATTACATTGGCAAAGTTATATGCCCCTACCAAGTTGGTCTTTATCAAAACCTCAGACATATGGTTTAATACAGCTACATCCAGCAGTACGCCATTCATTAGTGGCTTGCCTATATAGTCAGCGTTCGCACTACCATAGGTTATCTGGTTGTCAATACCCTCAGCCATACTCTTTAAGTAGTCATGGTCGGTATTGCGGAATATAGTGCCATCATTAGCCCTTATATGGTCATATAGCTCACCTTTTCCTCTGCGTACACCTTCTATACCTCCAAAACCCTCTATATGTGCCTTGCCGCAGTTGGTTATTAGGGCATGAGTAGGTAACGCTATTTTACAATAGCTTTCTATTTCGTGCTGATGGTTAGCCCCCATCTCTATAATGGCAAATTCTGCATCAGCTTTTATGGAAAGTATGGTAAGTGGTACGCCTATATGGTTGTTTAGATTGCCAACCGTAGCATAAGTGGTGTATTTCTTTTTTAAAACGGTATTGACCAGTTCTTTGGTAGTGGTCTTACCGTTTGAGCCTGTTATGGCTAAGAAAGGTATATCTAACTGTTGTCTATGATATTTAGCTAACTGTTGTAAGGTTTCCAGCACATCATCTACCAATATACATTTATCATCTGTGGCATATTCAGCTTCATCTACTATAGCATATGCAGCGCCTTTATCCAGTGCTTGTTGGGCAAAGGTATTTGCGTTGAAGTTGGGTCCTTTTAGCGCAAAGAACAGGCAGCCCTCTGTTAACTTTCGAGTATCTGTCTGCACGGTAGGGTGCTGTAAGTATATGTCGTAAAGATCAGTAATGTTCAAGGTTGTAGTATTTGCTATAAAAATAAAAAACCCCTCTCATTTGAGAGGGGTCTGTATTCAGATTATTCAAGTTTTATCTTTTTCTACCACTACTTTTACCAAAGCTATTACCAGCTCTGTTAGTGTTAACACCATCCGGGCTACCTAGGCGGTCCATTACACAACGGAAACCTACAGTAGAGCTAGACTTGTATCCTTGCATGAAACGGCGAGTACCTGGAGACATGTAGTATGCACGGTCTGCCCAAGAACCACCCTTATAAACTTTTGCTTCATCGCTGATAAGTGTAGTCTTACCATAATCATATACGTAGTAAGATGCACTATCACCATCGTTATAAGATCTTAGATCGTAGTCAAGACCATCGAAGTTCTCGTAGTTCGCCATCATAGTAGAGTCTGGGTGAACTGTCATTAAATGACCAAGAGAGTCTTTCTCATCAAGAGAGTTGTCTTCGTCTAGTCTCTTATAGTTAGAGTATACATTACCACGGAATGGACGGAAGTCGTTAAGATCGCGAGTGTAAGGACGATAAGTATCCAATACCCACTCACTTACGTTACCAGCCATGTTGTATAGACCGTATGCGTTAGGAGTGTAAGTATAGATAGGTGCAGGGATATCTGCATTATCATTCAAACCACCTGCAACACCCATCGCATCACCACGACCACGCTTAAAGTTACCTAAGAACTGACCTTGGTAAGAGTTACGTAGTCCGTAACGAGTAGTGTAAGCATCACCCCAAGGGTATACGTTACGATCTGTGATCACCTCTTCACCACGACGACGCTTAGTGCGTGGCTCAGGATTGTTACCGATATTACCTAGAGCAGCATATTCCCACTCAGCCTCTGTTGGTAGGCGGTAGTTCGGTAGTAAGTAACCATCAGAATATCTAAGATTACGACGACCAGCACCTTGTGGGTCTAGGTCACGCTTACGTCCTTTACCCGGAGTACCATCGTACTGACCGTTTACGTAAGTCTCTGTATCGTAGATATCTTCGTTTACTTGGTTTGCATTGCGCTTAAGGAAACCGTTCTTAATAAGGATAAGCTCATTAACACGGTCGCTACGCCACTTACAGAACTGGTTTGCTTGATACCAGTTAACACCAACTACCGGATAGTAGTCGTACGCAGCAGCGCGGAAATAATATTGTACTAAAGGCTCGTTATAAGAAAGAGCTTGACGCCAGCATGCTGTGTCAGGCATAGCCTTTTTAATTACATCAGGATAATCTGAACCGTAAGTACGAGATAGCCAGTATATATATTCACGATAGTGAACGTTAGCTACCTCTGTTTCGTCCATATAGAATGAAGAAACAGAAACGGTACGAGGTATATTGTTGCGTTGGAAAGTTAGATCCTCCTCGGTTTGACCCATTACGAAACGTCCACCTTCAACAAATGTAAGGCCTGGGCCTGTCTGTTGTCCGGGATAGTTGGCAACATCAAATCCGCCCAAACGAGGGTCGTTATAGTCCCAGCCAGTCATTTGTGAAACGCTTCTAGATCTATCTTTCGACCTGCAGGAACTGAATAGTGTGGCAGCTCCGAAACATAGCAAGCTCACGCCGATGAGAGTTCTTTTCATAATCAAAGAAAAAATTTGCTACAAATTGTATTGAATAATCTGTTTAAAAGTGTTACAATGTTAGAGCTTTAAATTTAAAAAGTCAAGCATTAAGGCAGGTGAAGTTAAAAAATAGCTAAAATTATTTTGTACTTGTAAAAATATACCAATCGCTTCGTCGTTATGTTTATATAACAGCTGTGACTATCAGCTGACAAGAAAATGACATTAAACCCATATTTTTATACCATCGTTGCAAATTCTCGTATGACTATAATGAAGATGTTCAAGAATATAACAGCACTCTGCATGGCATTGGTATTTACTACCGTTGCCATAGCGGGAGAACGCTATACCTTTAAAGTGTCAGCACAAGATGTGCGTGGTGGATATTTTGCAGACCGTATACCGTTAAAAGTGTATGCCGTGCCTACTATAAGAGTGGTAGATGTGTCTTACACCACTGTAAATCAAATACCTACAGATGCAATACCGTCTTCTGTTAACAACTTTGATATAGCCATTGGTAAGGAGTTGAAAAGACCTTTCGCGTCTATAATGGTACCTGCTTATACTGTAGGAGACGATGCTAAGACCTTAAAAAGGGTAGCATCTATAACTATAGAAGTGACAGAATCCCAATTACAAGCATCTGAGCATAATGCTGCTAAGACAACAGCCGTGAATTCTCCATTAGCTAGTGGTACTTGGTATAAAGTGGCTGTGCCATCTACTGGGTTCTATAAGGTTGATTACCAATTCTTAACGCAACAGCTTGGGTTGTCTTCAATTGACCCTGCCACGATAAGGGTGTTTGGTAATGGTGGTAATATGCTGCCGGAAAACAATGCAATTGCTCGTCCTGATAATTTGCTTGAGAATGCCATATATGTAAATGATGGCGGTGATGGTAGCTTTGATCAAGGAGACTACTTTATATTCTATGCCGTAGGGCCTATGGGTTGGGAAGCAGATATGACCAACCAGAAATTCAACCACATCAAGAATATATATGAAGACCAAGCGTACTACTTTTTCAACTTTGATCAAGGAGCAGGCAAGCGAGTGTCCTTACAAGCTACGCAACCAACGAGTAATGTACAGGTCAACACTTACGACTATTATAGTGTAATTGATAATGACTTAGAGAATATTGGTGGTTTTGGAAAGGTATGGGTTGCAGAGGAGTTTAGCTCTCGTCCCGGGCAGCAGTTATCTCGTAGCTATAATATGCAGCTTGGAAATACCATTGGCGATGCAACTATAGAGGTAGCAGCAGGTAATTATAACCCTGTAGGCGGTTCGTCCGTATTTTCTGTAAGTGTCAACAATACGTCATTCAGCCTGCAAGTATCGTCACCAAGCAGCAATGACTATCCTGTAGGGTATGGTGTAGAAACCTTTAAAAAAGCCGTAGGTAACACCGCAAACTTTCAGCTGACCTACTCGCCACCGAGTAGTGATGTGAAAGGGTATCTTAATTATATAGAAGTAAATGTGCGTAAACCGCTAAGCTTTGAGGGGAATACGCTACTGTTTAGAGACATGCAAAGTGTAGGTGCGGGCAATGTTGCTACCTATACTATAGGTAATGCTAATGCTAACACACAAGTATGGGATGTGACAGACCCTCAAGGTGCAATACAAATGAATGGATCTGTATCGGGTAGTAATTACAGTTTTACTAGAGAGGCAGACGAGTTAAGGACGTTTGCCACATTCAAAAGTGATGCATTGAGTACACCTACATTTATCAAAGCTGTACCCAATCAAAATATACATGGTATAGACTTAGTAGACTATGTAATAGTAACCTATCCTGAATATAAGCCTGCAGCAGAAAGGTTAGCAGAGTTTCATAAGCAGAGAGACAAATTGAGTGTTTTGGTAGTAACGACGACAGAGGTTTACAACGAGTTTTCTTCTGGGTCGCAAGACATATCGGCTATCAGAGATATGATGCGCATGTTTTATATAAATGCAGGTATGGATACGGCTAAGATGCCTAAGCACCTATTGCTGATGGGGGATGCTTCATATGATTATAAAGATCGTGTCAATAATAACTCTAATAGAGTGCCAACTTTTGAGACAAAAGAGTCAGTAACACACATTAATTATTATGCTACTGATGACTTTTTTGGCTTTTTGGATGATAATGAGAATATAGAAACCTATGGAGGCGGAATAAAGAATACATTAGATATTGGTGTTGGGCGTATACCTGCTAATAGCTTGGCTGAGGCCAATGATGTAGTGAACAAAATATTGCACTACAAGTCTTCTGCTTCTTTAGGGCCATGGAGGTTGGCTACTACCTATGTAGCAGATGATGAAGATGGCGCTGGTCCGCACATGAGTGATGGAGAGACCATGGAGCGGGTTGTGAACACAAGTAGCAATAATATATTCAACAGTACTAAGGTGTATTTAGACGGACTGCCTACAATATCTACACCAGGAGGTAAGCGTGCGCCACAGGCTAATAAGATCATCAACGATGCAATATTCAAAGGTACCTTCTTAGTGAACTATAGCGGACACGGTAACCCGCAGGTAATGGCAGAGGAACGTATCCTTACCCCTGATGATTATAATAGTTGGAGAAATATTGACCAACTACCGATAATGATAACTGCTACTTGCGACTACGGACAGTATGACCAACCAACGTTCGTGTCATCGGGCGAGCGTTTGTTGTTGAAGAACAATGGTGGTGTTATTGCTACACTTACCACTACTCAACTGGTATATCAGTCTTACAACCATACTATGAATAGAGATTTCTTGGCATCTCAGTTCGACCATAGTAATGGTGAATGGAATACTTTTGGAGATGCCATTCGTAAAGGAAAGAATAAGACCTATATAAATTCTAATGCTGCAGGTGAGTTGATCAACTTCCGCAAGTTTGTACTGCTGGGAGACCCTGCACTAGAGCCCAACTTCCCTGAGTATTATATAAGTACAGACTCGGTACTAGATGCTACGGGTAAAGCTCAAGACACTTTGAGTGCATTGGGTGCATATACTATAAAGGGGAGTGTTACTGACGGCAATGGTAATACGCTAACAGACTTTAATGGAGACCTTTCTGTATCCATTTTTGATAAACCTAACCGCAGAACAGTAAACACGTATAACGGAGCTAAAACATTTGAGCTACAAAATAGCATTATATATAGAGGTAAAGCAACGGTGACTAACGGTAAATTCTCTTTCTCATTCATAGCGCCAAAAGATATAAACTATGAGTATGGTGATGGCAAGATAAGCTACTATGCAGAGAATGGTATTACTGATGCAGCCGGTGTAGATACTAGCTATTCTGTAGGTGGATATTCAGATAATCCTCAAATAGAAGATAACCCTCCTGTAGTAAGAGCATATATAGGAGACTCACTATTCCGTAATGGTGGGCTAACAGGCTCTAACACACTGCTATATGCCATACTAGAAGATGAGACAGGTATCAACGTGTCGGGCAATGCTGTAGGGCACGACCTTACCGCTGTGCTGGATGATAACGTGAGCGAACAGTATGTAATGAACGATTACTACGAGACTGCTCCTAACACTTTCCGTCGTGGTTACGTCTCTTTTCCTGTATATGATATACCTGAGGGCAGACATAGATTTACCGTAAAAGCTTGGGATGTGAATAACAACTCAGGTACAGGTACAGTAGACTTTGTAGTGAAAGAAGGCAATATTGTAGAAGTTCAGCAGTTAATGAACTATCCTAACCCTTTCAGTGATAAGACGCACTTTGTGTTCGAGCATAATCGCCCTAATGAAAACTTGACCGCGGAGATAAACGTATATAACACAGCAGGTAAGCTGGTACGTAAAATACGTCAGGACTTCACAGCCGGTGTTAGCCGTAGCAACGAGATAACTTGGGACGGTACGGGAGATAACGGTGCTCTATTGCCATCGGGTGTGTATATATACCGTATGAAGATAGAGACTGCACAAGGAATTGAGGACATGGCATACCAAAAACTGGTCATTGTACGTTAATATGTTGCGGACATTCAGTAAATTGCTTTTTCTTTTCCAAGAGAGTATGGGTAGAAAGGCTTATTTGCTGGCTATCCAAAAACAAATACCTTTGCAAAACTTAGATAATAAATAAATAGAAGAATGGCAAAACGCTTTGCTTTAATTGGATTGATGGCTGCGGCACTATTATCAGAGCCTGCAGTAGCCCAGAGTAATCTTAATGGTACTACTAATAC
>CAZPDA010000010.1:0-5806 GCA_964585115.1 uncultured Flavipsychrobacter sp. | reverse complement strand
CAGCAGTGCCTTTCCTTCGTATATCGCCTGACGCACGTTCGGGAGCTATGGGAGATGTAGGTCTAGCAATCAGCCCCGATGCCAATGCGCAACACTGGAACTTGAGTAAAATACCTTTTGCTGAAAAGAAGTATGGTATATCTATGACCTATACGCCTTGGCTGAAGGATCTTGTGCCGGATATCTATCTTGCATACTTGTCCGGTTATATGAAATTTGGTCAGGATGACAACCAGTCGCTGAGTGCATCACTACGTTACTTTTCTCTTGGTGAGATAAACTATACAGATGTTAACGCACAACCAATAGGTACAGGACAGCCAAACGAGTTTGCCATAGACCTTGGCTACTCTCGTAAGCTATCTCCATACTTGTCAGCAGGTATAGGTTTCCGTTTTATCAACTCTGCTATAGCATCTGGTCTTGCATCTACACCAGGTATCAACTATAAGCCGGGTACCGCATTTGGTGCAGATCTTGGCATATTTTATAGCAAAACAAAAGAGCTGGGAGATTTCCGTTCTACAACGTTCAACTTTGGTGCAGCACTTACCAATGTAGGTTCTAAGATCTCTTACACATCTACACGTAAAGACTTTATCCCGATGAACTTAGGTCTTGGTGCAGCATATACTTATCAGGCAGATGCGTATAATTCAATAACATTTGCACTAGATATAAATAAGCTAGTTGTGCCTACACCGCTGGATAGTAATACAGACCCTAATCAAACAGTGCCTGACTATTACATACCTGAAAAATCAGTAGTGTCCGGTATGTTCGGTTCGTTCAGCGATGCTCCGGGTGGGTTTAGCGAAGAGCTAAGAGAATTCCAATTCTCACTAGGTGCTGAATATTGGTATCAAAAGCAATTTGCAGTACGTGCAGGTTACTTCTACGAGAATAAGTATAAGGGAGACCGTAAGTACTTCACCGCAGGTCTTGGTGTTAAGTACAATATCTTCAACTTGAACTTTGCTTATCTAATACCATCAGGTAGCGGCATCAACCGTAACCCTCTATCTAATACTTTCCGCTTCTCATTATTGTTTGAATTTGACGAGTTGCAGAAGAGCGATAACTAAAACACATAGAATAGATATTATACAGAGCCTCGCAATTTGCGGGGCTTTTTTATGTATATCCCCCCTGTTCTTTCTTGTAGAATTAATTTTATAAATTGATAACTAACTAACGCATAGAGGGTTAAAACATGTTTTTTTTAATACCAGAAAATACTGCATCTTCGCGCCCTGATAAGAAAGGCTGAAGTATATATAGAGGAGCGTTTTTAGTAGTTTTTTTTGAAGGGTAGAAATACCCCGTATTGTTTACACAACAATCTTTTTATTACGCAGATGAGAGTGAATTCAGTGTTCAAGGTCACACTGGTATACCTGATATTCGGGTTGCTATGGATATTACTTAGTGATAAGCTACTAAGCCTGTGGATGGCAGATGATGTGCTGGCTATGGCAAAGGTGCAGACCATTAAAGGTTGCTTTTATGTAGTGCTTACCGCTGCGCTGCTGTATGTGCTGATAAGGAGATATAACAGTGAACTGAATGATAAAGTGGCAAAGCTGCAAAAGTCTGACGAGCGATACAGGCTACTATTTGATTCCAGCCCAAGCCCGGGCTTTATATACGACCCGCAAACACAGCAGATACTAAAGGTGAACAATGCAGCACTGAAGTATTATGGGTATACCGAAGAAGAGTTTTCTCACATGTCTATCCTCACTATAGAAGATGAGGAGACCATAGACCTCAGCAGCCTTGAAGAAAAGCTGAATATACCTAAGGATGAAGAAATGGAGCATATCCATGGTATACACCGGCACAAAAAGAAAGATGGTAAGAACACCTTTGTATACATGCAGGGTAGCGTGGTGATATATAAAGGAGTGCCCGCCTACATCGTTATAGTGACAGACATTACTCACCAGCTAAAGTATATAGATACCGTAGAGCAGCAAAACGAAAAGCTGAACCGTATAGCGTGGCTACAGTCTCACGTAGTGCGCGCACCACTTGCCAGCCTTATGGGCTTGGTACACCTGCTAAAGGATGAGAATCAAGACCGTAACGACCTTGTAGAAAAGGTGCTCAACGCTGCAGACACACTAGACGATGTGATAAGAGAAATATCAGAGAGTAGTATCGATATGCTACTACCCAGCAGGCAAGACTCTGTGACTACTATTGTTGAATAGTGTTCTTCAGCTCGGCTATCTCTTCTTTCAGTGCGGCTATGTCTTCAGACAGTTTGCCCAAAGGCTTTATGTAGTTGCCATAATCCAGTACGCCCACGGTGGTCTCACACTCCACACAGCAGATGAAGATACCGTTGTATATATAACCATTGATGGGTTGCTCTAAAGCACCAAAAGTATCGTGCCCGCATTTTGGGCATTTAGGTTTTACCATAACGTTAGCTCTTGTTTTTTATAAAGGAGCGCAAAGCTACACAATATTGCAAAAAGGAGGGGTGTAACAATGTAACATGTAACAAGAGAGTGGGTTGATGATTATTAAGTAACGCGTCATTGCCAGTTTGCCCCGACGCCTCGGGGAGTGAAAGGAGAAGTCTCCCGAGTACATGCAATCAGCTACACCAACTACCCATTGAGGAGATTTCTCACATCCGTTCGAAATGACGTACTACTATTAAGCTGTAAAAATCTTGTTACATGTTACACTGTTACACCCTCTTGTTCTGGAAAGTAATACCTAAGCGTCATTGCGAGGAGCATAGCGACGTGGCAATCTCAAGACCATACGTATATACGTGAGATTGCTTCGTTCCTCGCAATGACGAGTTACTTAAAAACTATCAAGCTGAACCTTGTTACGTGTTACATTGTTACACCCCTTTGTTTTTCAAAACGCGTTTTATATATCGGTTCACGGTGTTGTACTTGCGCTCGCTACCCAGCACTTGCTTGGCTATCTTGCGTAGGGGTATGCCCTGTGTGTGCAGGCGTATAATGCTTTCGCCCTCCTCGGCGGTAATGCTGCTATTGCCCTTGCCCCCATGCTCTTGCAGGTATTGGTATACATCCAGCGCATAGCGTAGCATACTCTTGGTCAGTTCTCGCGCTATGAAGAAGTCCTCATCGCTACAGGTAAGCTGTGGCTCTTGCAGTTGGTCTCGCTCAAAGGCATTGAGCACCGTCATTATCATGGCTATACGGTAGCACATCACCCCAAGGCGGTTGATACTCCCGTCCAACTCCTCTGATATGAATTGCGATGCACCATTCTTATAGTCTACAAACAGTTTTAGGAATAGGGTTTGCTGTGCAGGGGTAAGCACTATGCGTAGTGGTTCTTTACGGTCGCTAAGCCGCTGGTACAGCTTTACGTACTGCTCCGATGCATACTCAAAGAAAGGGGTCTTATCCTCATGCTCGGTAGCAAAAGGGTCTCTAAACTTGTCATTACCATCCAGTATATAAAAGCAGAACCTACTGTACAGTCCATTCTCTACCGATGGTATCAACCGTAGCAACTGATCGTGTGTACCGCTAAGTACCACACTCAGCTGAGGATGGTCTATATCCACATCCTCATTGCCACTACGGCGAAAGAAACTCAATGGCTCGTGATGGTAAGCCTTGCGCAGTATGTCTGAGAAGTTGCCATAGTCTTGTCGTAGCATATCAGCCAGTGTATCTCCCTCCGTCTCAAATATGATACCCCTACCGTCGTTCTCCTTCAGTAGTTGCATCACTGCCGTTTTGGTAGTGTTGGCGGGTATAAAGAGTTTCAGGTGTGGTGGTGGCGTAGGCTCAGTAGGTGGGTCTGCAAGCTTGCCTTTATCATACTGCCGCTGCTTGCGGTTGTAGTCTGCCATATCTCTGCCGTGCTCTTTGTATCGCTCCTCTGCCAGCTTTATACGCTGCCTGTGTAGCTCGTCGCCCAGTGTGCGTGCCCATGTTAGCCCGCCCTTGCCCGTGCCGTATTTACCTATTACAAAGCAGTATAGATTGGGGTGTAGGGGTTTGCCAAAATAGTTGCCCTGTACGTTGGGCATCATACCGCTGAGTATACCCATTGCGCCTACTAAGAATAGTTCTTTCTCCTTGTTGTTGTCTAGCTTCTTAGCACACTCTTTTAGCAGATAGGGTAGTTGGTTGAATACCTCTGAGTGAATGCCTCCGGTGTCGTTGTCCTCGTCCAGATAGCGTAGAAAGAAATCTGTGCTCATGGTTTTGTTTTGATAGTGTTTGTGGTGTTAAACCTTAAAAAAGTGAAAATGAAAAAAGGGAGGTGTAACAGTGTAACATGTAACAAGCTGAATATAAAAATGGGTTTTTTAGAGAACAACCCCTGTAACAATGTAACATGTAACAACACCGTGCTACCTATAAATATTTACGTGATACAGCCCGCTGTGCACATGAGCCGTGAGACGATACTAATGCCATGCTTTTTCTTCTCATCGCATCAGTATGACAAATATACAACTTTTTATTTAAAGACAAATTATAGTTGAATGTATGTGGAGTTGTGGTGGTGTGGTGTTTTTGTTACGTGTTACATTGTTATACCCTCTTATTCTGAAAAAGTAATACCTAAGCGTCATTGCGAGGAGCATAGCGACGTGGCAATCTCAAGACCATACATATATACGTGAGATTGCTTCGTTCCTCCCCGAAGTATAGGGGTAAACTAGAAATGACGTACTGCTATTAAGCTGTGAAAACTTTGTTACGTGTTACATTGTTACACCCTCTTGTTCTGAAAAGCATCAAGGGTGAATGTTGGGCAGTACAGTAGTAGTTAAACAACATCAAGGCAGCAACGATGCTCAGGGTGTCTTTGAGCATCGTTGTCTTTGTTTCTTTGGACAAGCAAAGAAAGGAGAAGTAATAACTATTAAGGAGATTTCTCGCTATGCTCGAAATGACGTACTACTATTAAGCTGTGAAAACCTTGTTACACCCACTCGCTTAGCTCTAGCCAGCGCATCTCTTTTTCTTCCAGTGCGTCGGTTATCTCTTGCATGCGGTTGCCTATGGTCTCCAGCTCTTCGTAGGGAAGGTTGGGGTCGGTCATCTTTTCGGTAAGGGTAGCCTTTTCGTCCTCCAGTGCAGGTATGTCCTTCTCTAGTTGTTCAAACTCGCGCTGCTCTTTGTACGATAGCTTTTTCTTTTCCTTAGGCTGCTGTGCCTCTACTTTGGATGCTTCTTCCTTCTTCTGTGCTGCTTTTTCTTCAGCTTCTTTACGCTCTTGCTCCTTCTGCCATATACGGTAGTGACTGTAGTTGCCGGGGAAGTCGCGTACCTCACCATCACCCTCAAATACGAATAGGTGGTCTACCAATCGGTCCATAAAGTATCTATCGTGAGACACGATGAGCAAACAACCCTGATAGTTGTCCAAGAAGTTCTCCAATACCGATAGGGTAGGCAGGTCTAGGTCGTTGGTAGGCTCATCCAGTATCAGGAAGTTGGGGTTGCGGAAGAGGATGGATAGCAATTGCAATCGCTTCTTCTCACCACCGCTTAGCTTGCTTAGGTAGGTATATTGCTGCTCTGGCGGAAAGAGGAACAACTCCAAAAACTGTGCTGCACTCATAGTGCCACCCTTAGCCAATGGAAAGCTTTCTGCAATGTTCTTCACGTATTCTATCACACGCACATCTTCTTTATACTCCAAGCCCTGCTGTGAGAAGTTGCCGAATACCACCGTCTCACCTACGTTTATCTTACCGCTGTCTTGCAGCTCATTTTGCTGTAGTAGTTGCAGAAAGGTAGATTTACCCGCACCGTTCTTACCCACTATGCCCACACGCTCC
>CAZPDA010000009.1:0-28207 GCA_964585115.1 uncultured Flavipsychrobacter sp. | reverse complement strand
TAGCTAACACCAGAAGCCACACGTTCTTGAACAGGAAAAGTTTCTTTGATCAACTTTTGTGCTACTTGGTGTGTACATTGTAAGAAGGAGATCAAGAACGTAAGAAAGAGCCTTGACCAGTGGCATAAAGAAGCTGATTTTAACTATATGACCATCTCTATAGATGAGGTGCGTGCAGAAGGTTTGGTAAGAACATATGCTAAGTCTCAAGGTTGGGATTTCCCTTATTATATAGATTCTAATTCAGACCTTAAACGTTCTTTGAATTTCCAAACAGTACCATTTACTGTAATTGTAGATAAGGATGGTAATATCGCATATACTCACCAAGGATATGAGGAAGGTGCTGAAGTAGAAGTGTTTAAAAAAATAGTAGAGTTAAGTAAGAAGTAATTACTTCATTCTCAAAATATTATAGCCATTGTGAAATCACAATGGCTATTTTTTATGTCTTTATTTCCGTATTTTAGAACTAAATAGAAAGCTTATGTTAGAAAAGATCATACAAGAGGCTCTGAACAAACAGGTAGCTATGGAGGCAGAGTCTTCTCAAGCATATCTGGCTATGGCATCATGGGCAGAAATACAGCCGGGTTTAGACGGTGTAACAGAATTCTTTTATCAGCAATCGGCAGAGGAGAGAGACCATATGCTGAAATTAATAAGGTATATCAATGAAAGAGGTGGTTTTGCTGTAGTGCCTCCATTAGAGCAGCCAATCATTACTTTTACATCACTTAATAAAGTATTTGAAGAGTTTCTGAAGCATGAGATACGTGTTTCGGAGAGTATCAACTCTTTAGTGGGGCTGGCACTTGAGCAAAAGGACTTCGCTACACATAACTTCCTACAGTGGTATGTATCTGAGCAGATAGAGGAAGAACGACTGGCAAGAACGTTAAATGATAAACTAGAACTAGTAGGTGAAGATAAGGGAGGTATTTACCTCTTTGACAGAGATATAATGATGCATAGAGGTGCCGGAGGGCATAAGTAGGACTAACCATAATAATGTTCAAATAAATAAAGGCTGATCTTATGATCAGCCTTTATAGTTATATAGTTAGGTCTCTTTTATATTAATCTACAGACAAGCCACTAATAGCAGGGTAGTGCCCTTCTTCCAGGTCGTATAGTACCGGAGATGTTTCGATGGCTCCGTTAATACGGTTAGACCATCTAAGGATACCTGAAGTATCGAAAGCGTAAACGAACTTATCAAACCCGCCAACATAGACAGTACCTTCGTGTACTAATGGAGACGACTTAACCAGTGCATTCATATTGTATTTCCACTTAAGCGAACCATCAATAATATTGATGGCATAGAAGTTATAATCATAGCTCCCTACGTATACTACGTTGTTATAACCATATGGAGATGAAACAACACGTTCGCGTGTTTCATATACCCATCTTGGTGATCTAGCTCCACTATCTATACAATAAACTTTGTTGTCATTAGAACCGAATATGATGTTACCACCATATACTATTGGCGAGCTTTTGATTGGATCAGGAGTATTAAACTGCCAGCCAACACTACCATCTTGCATATTAAGTGCATACAAGTTGCCGTCATCACAACCTATATAAACATATGGAGCTTTGACAGTAGGAGATGAGTAAAACGTAGCACCACCAGCAGGTGCAAATTGCCAGTTGTTAGTAGCAGAAGCTGCATCTATAGCATATACATTTTGAGTTGAAGCAAAATATATTGTCCCATTATGTAGCTTTGGAGAACTGTTTATAGCGCCTGATGCATTGAACTGCCAAACCGTAGCTTCTGTCGCTATGTTTACCGCAAAAAGAGTTCCTGCATCAGTACCCACATACACTATATCACCCTCTCCTGTAGGAGAAGATTCTGTAGTGATAATATTATTATACACCTTCAATAAAGTACCATTGTTTGGGTCTATCACCATCAATCCCTTGTCCGTACTTACAACTAGTCTATCTCCCAAAACAAGTGGTGTGCTTTTTAGGTTGGTTTCAAGATCTAGTTCCCACTTTTTTTCTCCGGTTTTAGGATTTAAAGCTAGTAGAAACTGATTTTGACTACCTACATATACTGATGGGGTAAACTCCTCCTCCAAAGGCAAATCCGGGCTGAATGTTTTTTCCGTACACGACGCAAAAAATACAGTTGCAGCTGTAAAGACAAAAATGTTCTTTATCCAACGTTGCAGCATGATTCTCATATTAATTGTTAGTAATGCAAAATAGGCGTTTTAGAGTTTTATTGCAAGGTGATTAAAAAATAAATCCGGATTTTATTGTAAAATCCGGATTTTCCTATTTTTTAAGTGGTTTTAGGCTCTAGCCACCATTTTTTCTTTCTGTTTCTTTATTCGGTTCACCATTGAGTCGAATGCATGGTCGAATGAGTTCTCAAATCCTTTTGATTGATGTTTTACAAAGAACGAATGTTTGGGCACATAGACCTTGATCTCTGCTATCTTATCTTTAATGTTATGAACTACATTATCTAGTTTCAGGTAAACTTCAACGCCAATTATGTGGTCATGAAATGTTCTTAGTTTTTCGATTTTCTGATTCACATGGTCTAACAGCTTCTTGTCGGCATCGAAGTGCACGGTTTGAATTTGCACGTTCATATTAAAACATTTTATGGTTAATTAATGATCACCCCTTAGGGTGACTTTGTTTATGTATCTCTTTTAATCTATCAATATTGTTATGGGTATATACCTGTGTGGCAGCTAGGCTGCTGTGCCCCAGTAGCTCTTTTATAGCTTGTATATTGGCACCTTTGCTTAGTAAATGTGTAGCGAAAGTATGCCTCATTACGTGTGGGCTTTTCTTAGCAAGCGTGGTAGACATGCCTAGGTACTTCTTCACTGTTCTATACACATACCCTGCATATAAAGGTTGTCCACTTTCAAGAACTAACAAATGACTTTCGTCATGCTGTTCTAATTTATTTTTTTCTGCTATGTATTCCTTAATGGTATTGATCAGCTCGTCTGCTACGGGTATTATGCGTTCTTTATTCCCCTTACCTAATACTCTTATATTTCCTACACTCCATTCTATGTCAGACTCTTTAAGGTTTAGCAGCTCGCTTCTACGCATACCTGTTTGGTATAGTAGGTCGCATATAAGGCGGTCTGTATATCCTTTAAAACCTTCGTCAAATTGTACCTCTTGTAATAGGTGCTCCGTTTCCTGCTCTTTTAGATAGCTGGGCAGGCGGTCAGGCTTTTTCATGCTGTGTAGCAACTTTACGGGGTTGCTTTGCGCAATACCTTGCCTCATTAAGTATTTATAGAATGAACTGAGACCTGACAGCTTTCTATTGATGGTAGTTTGTGTTTGCTTTTGGTCTCTTAGTGTAGCTAGCCAGCTTCTTATATGGAAGTGTTTGATAAGGGCAATATCATCAAGCTCAAACTCATCTTGTATGTAAGAGATGAATTGGTCAAGGTCGTTTTGATAAGCAGCTATGGTATGTTTAGCATAGCGCTTTTCAAACCTTAGGTATTGCAGGAAATCCGTTTGCCATTGTCTTATCATAAAAAAACTGGTATTGTAAATATAACGTTTTACAATACCAGTTACAATGGTTATTTCGTGACAACTATGTTAAAGTTGTCATTATGAGCATATTATCTTCTTTTTCTTTCGCGTTTACCTACTTCAATTTCTTGTAGATAGACTGCTTTAAGAACTTCAAAACGACGCTTTACAGATTTCTTTGTAAAGTGCTGACGCTCACGTAATTGATTTAGCGTGCGAGACTTTTCGTACTTCTTTTTGTACTTCTTTAGCGCCTTATCAATGTTTTCGCAATCTTTAGAATCTATGATCAACATAGTTTAAATATACCTCCTTTTAGTGTTTTTCAGGGTCGCAAAGATAAATAATATTATCTACTCATACAAACTTTTTAGGCTACTATCTATTAACTAAATAATTTTATGCTTATTATAGCGTTATATAAGGATAGTGAAACCGAATATGAAAGGTAGAATTTTATTATTTGTGATGTTGATGGGCATGTTGCTGGCGTGTAGTAAAGAGTACACCGGTGATCCGAATGCTGTTGTAGACCTGAGTACACCCTATTGTAACGACCCTGAGGCGGTAAACTACAATTGGGACTTCCCTGGTACACCGGATAGTACTGTATGTTTCTTTCCCAGAGATGTATTTGAAGGTACTTATTTGCTTACTGATACCATATTCAGTGTGGATTATGATATTAATGATATAAAGACCTTTACTGTAAGCCTGATACCTAGAGATGTAAAACATCTGGGTTTTACAGGTTTTTGCAGTAATGATACATTAGACTTTACAGCAGACCGCTTCTTTAAAGCAACTGCAGATACTACCATCACCCAAGATTCAGTAGTGCTAAAAGGTCAATTGTCTTGTAGGATAGTAGATACTATTAATGGATATATCCGAAACTTGGATAAGACCATGGGTAAGGGTACTACTATTCGCATCAATTTTACTATAGCGAGTGATACGGGTATAAACTACCACATAGGTACGGCCATCAAACAATAAAGCATGTTTACAGGAATAATAGAGTCGGTAGCAACAATAACAGATGTTGTGAAAGACGGATCTAATATTGACTTTTGGGTAGAAAGTGCAATAGCACAAGAGCTGAAGATAGACCAGTCTGTAGCCCATAATGGTGTATGCCTTACCGTTGTAGCTATAGATGGAGATAGGTATAAGGTGACTGCTGTAGACGAAACGCTGAAGAAGACCAGCTTAAATACATGGCAAAAAGGTACTAAGGTGAATTTAGAGCGTTCGCTGAAGGTAGGTGACCGACTCGATGGTCACTTTGTGCAAGGCCATGTAGATGCTGTAGCAACCTGTACAGATAAGCAGCAATTGGAAGGTAGCTGGCTCTTCTCCTTCACTTACCCGCAAGCATTTGCCGGGTTAGTTATAGAAAAAGGGAGTATCTGCCTGAACGGTGTAAGTCTTACGGCCTTCAATACAAAAGGTAATAACGTAACGGTTACGATTATACCGTACACTTATGAGCATACTAATTTCTCTCAGTTAGAGGTTGGCTCTAATATCAATATAGAGTTTGATGTACTAGGCAAGTATTTGCTAAGACAACAAGAGCTAAATCAAGACTAAGGCTTGTCTGCCACGAACTTGGGTTGCGGATTAGGTGGCAGCGTGTGTTTGCTGCTAATAGTAGGAAATACGTAGCGAACGTTGGTAATATCTTTGCCATTAGCATCTATAAAGTGCCATGTCTCTCCTTTATCTTTTGATACGCCTATTATTCTTGTCAAGGTCTCTATAGTACCTCCTTTTATCTTCATCTGCATTATCTGAGGTATAACACATTGTAGTTCGCCAGCTGTGTCTATAATGTTGCTCGGGTTGCCCGCATATATCTTGGTTATTTTAGAGCCTGCATCTTCAAGTACTGCATATTGCTTCTGTACATTGGCCACAAACTGTGTGGTATTACCGTGGGTCATATCTATCACCTCAGGGTGTACATACTTTACGTATCCATAGTACTCTTTGTTCTGCAACGAAGTGCACATGTCTTGTGCCGCCTCTACTGCTTTTTGTTTGGGCGTTTTGTTTTGTGCCGTTGCAAGTGTAGGCAATAAAATAAGTCCAAGTAATATCTTCTTCAACATCAGTAAGGTCTCTTTTGGTGTAAATATACTAAGGCAGACATGCTTTGCCTTGCAATAGTTTGGTGAATGATGATAGTAGAATGTTAAAATAGTTAAGCCGGGTCATCATCATTCTTAACATTCAAGTCTAGATCTGGCATAGAAACCACTTGTATAGTAGATGCAGGAAGGTGTATCTTGTCTCCTGTTTTGGCTATCTCTGCTAACACACGGGTATATATCTTATCCTTAGTACTACGCCTGAACTTAAAATCCACAGTATATCTAAGTGTGAAATCTACACCAGAGTCTGTAATGGCTAAAGTCGCGCGTGGGGCTGTTTGTGCCGGTTCTATTCTATACTTCTTTAGCATTATTTCCCATTCTGATTGTGCACCTTTTGTATATTCCCCTACTACTTCATTGGCTACGGATAGCAGTATCTTTCTAGTAAGCTCATAGTCGCTGCCAAACTGTACTGGTAGTCTAAGCTCATCCCATAGAAAACCAAAGTCTCCTGAATAGTTGAACACAGGCTCTTTGAATACAAAGCTGTTGGACACAAGTACTATACGCCCATTGTATAGATCGCCATTTACCCATTCGCCTGTTTCCATAATGGTAGTACGTAGCACGCCAATATCGATCACGTCACCTACAATACCCCCAAGCTGCACACGGTCTCCCGTTTTGTAGAAGTTGCCAAATACAATGGCCATCCACCCTGCAATACTTACGATCACCTCTTGTAGGGCAAAAGCGATACCTGCACCAGCTACTCCAATAGCTACGGTAAGCCCACCTAGTTTTTCGCTATACACTACGGTGATGAGTAGTGCTGTAAGCAGAAATCCTATAAAGGAAATAAACTTACGTGTTTTATAAAGTGCTTCATTGTTTTTGATGCGCCCGGAGACACCTCGTTGTACAATTTTTAAAATACCCCATATCACAGCTATGCCAAGGAATACGGCTACTAACTTCTGTATAGTGGGGTCGTATAATATTTTTTCTACAGCCTCGCTCATAGTAATATAACTACCAACAAGATACGTAAAGAAAAGTTTATGGTCTGTAGTAGTGGTTTAGCTTTCTGTTATTGTTTCTCTGCAAACTCTTTGAACATATCCATATATTGCTGAGACTGTTTTTTGAAGGCGCCTGGCATCAACCATCCAAAAAGCTTCATCATGCCACCAAAGCGAAACTCATTGTATGCTACATAGCGTGTTTTATCTTCTGCCAGTTGTTCAAAGGTGCTCTTTTGGTGATTGTACACACCCTTGGTCTCAAAGGTAGCTGTAAAGTTTTCCGGTAGGTTATTTACTTCAATCGTTTCTATCATCTCTATGTCCCTTTTACCCATTTTATAATGCAGCTTGGACTTTGCTCCCGGTTTACCTTCTTCTCCGCTGAGTAGTTGCATACTAATGAAACCCGGTTGCCATTCCTTCATGTTGTCAGGATCGCTGAAGAGTTGTGTTACTTTATCTATTGGTTGGTTAATGATGACCTCATTGATATACTTCATTGCAGTAAAGGTTTTGCGTTCAAAAATAGGTTCTACTAAATTATTGAAAACTTAAAAACCATTAAAAAAACGCCCTGCGAATATGCAGGGCGTTCCTAAAAGTTATCGAACTATAAACTTGTGACTACAGCTTCATATCTGTGTCGTTGCTATCATTCTGTTGTTGAGGAGCATCTTGCTTAGGCTCGCTCTGCGGTTGGTCGTTGTTGTTCTGAGGACGACGCTCACCACGATTATTATCACGGCGGTCACCACCTCTACGGTCATCACGCCCACCACGGCGGTCATTACCTCTGCGGTCGCCACCACCTCTACGGTCGTCACGTCCACCACCTCGGCGCTCACGCTTCTCCGGCTCAACATATCCTTCAGGCTTTTCCATCAGTACCTTGCGGCTAAGACGAAGTTTACCTGATTTAGGATCTGTACCGATCAGCTTGATCTTAACAGTATCACCTTCTGACATCACACCATCAAGTGTTTCAAGACGTTTCCAGCTTACTTCAGATATGTGTAGCAAGCCTTCTTTACCCGGCATGAACTCGATGAATGCACCGAAAGGAACAATAGACTTCACTTTACCTTCATAGGTTTCACCTATTTCAGGTTCAGCAACTATACCTTTGATCCACTCCAATGCTTTATCGATGGTCTCTTTGTTAGAAGAGAATATCTTAACAACACCTTGATTGTCTACTTCTTCAATATTGATAGTAGCACCGGTTTCGCGCTGTATCTCTTGGATGATCTTACCACCTGGTCCGATAACGGCACCGATGTATTCGCGGTCGATGATCAACTGCTCGATACGTGGAGCGTGAGGTTTAAGCTCTTCACGCTTCTCCGGTATAGTATTGTACATCGCATCCAGTATGTGCAGGCGACCTTTACGTGCTTGTTCTAAAGCCTCGTTCAGTACGTCCATGCTCAATCCGTCTACTTTGATGTCCATCTGTATACCACAGATACCATCGCGAGTACCTGTTACTTTGAAGTCCATATCACCAAGGTGATCCTCATCGCCTAAGATATCGGTAAGGATAGCGTATTTATCTCCTTCAGAGATCATACCCATTGCCACACCACTTACGTGCTTAGGGAAAGGTACACCTGCATCCATCATAGCTAGTGAACCGGCACATACCGTAGCCATAGATGATGAACCGTTAGACTCCAATATATCAGAAACGATACGTATAGTGTATGGGAATGCATCTTCTGCCGGCATCATTTGTGCCAGTGAACGTTTTGCAAGGTTCCCGTGTCCTACCTCTCTACGTCCCGGTCCGCGCATAGGTCTTGTTTCACCTGTAGAGAACGGAGGGAAGTTGTAGTGTAGGATAAATTTGTTGTAATCAGATGTAGCCGCAGTTTCTACTAATAGCTCATCTTCGCTAGTACCAAGTGTTACGGTAGTAAGCGATTGTGTTTCACCACGAGTGAATAGTGCTGAACCGTGTGGAGATGGTAGTACATCTATTTCAATAGTAAGCGGACGAACTTCATCCAACTGGCGACCATCAAGACGCTTGCGCGTATCTAGTACCATATTACGGATAACGTTCTTCTCGATCTTACCGAAATACTTACCTACTAATGGTTCATCTTCTTCTGTTAGTTCATCTTCGCCAAGTGTAGCTTCAAACTCTTCGCGTATTTGCTTTAACGCATTGCTACGGTCGTGCTTAGCACTAGCAGCACTTGCTACTTCAAGTATTCTAGCAGCAGCAAAGTCTTCGATACGTTTCTTTAGCTCTTCATTCTCATAAGGAGCTTCAATTTCACGTTTGCCTTCTACACCTTTTTTATCTCTTAGCTCTTTTTGAGCTTGTATTTGAGTACGGATAGCTTCGTGCGCTACTTCAATAGCTTTGATCACATCTGCTTCCTGACATTCGTTAGACTCACCCTCTACCATCATGATGTTCTTCTCCGTAGCAGCTACGATGAAGTCCATATCAGCTTCTTTTAGCTGAGTACGGTATGGGTTTACTACGTATTCTCCATTGATACGAGCTACGCGTACTTCTGATATTACCTCTTCGATAGGTACATCAGAAACAGCCATAGCTGCAGACGCAGCTAAACATGCCAATGAATCAGGCATTACTTCAGGGTCTGATGATATTAGAGATATTAGTACCTGTACGTCGCAGAAATAATCATTAGGGAATAGTGGACGTAGTGCACGGTCTATTAGTCTTGATATCAATACTTCTGAATCGCTAAGTCTACCTTCGCGTTTGAAGAATGAACCCGGTATACGTCCGGCAGAAGCAAATTTCTCTTGATAATCTACAGTTAGCGGGAAAAAAGATTGCCCTGGTCTAGGCTCTTTTGCAGCAACAACAGTAGCAAGCAACATGCAATCGCCCATGCGTACCACTACGGCACCATCGGCTTGACGAGCCATTCTACCCGTCTCGATGCTCACTTCACGTCCGTCGCCCATTTTGAAGGATACGGAAATGGGGTTGGGAATCATAAAATATTTTTAAATGTGTTCATAAAAAACTATTCCCAACTTATAAAGTTGGGAATAGCTATAAAGATAAGACCTTATTTACGGATACCAAGTTTTTCTATTAGCGCACGATAACCGTTCAGGTCAGTGCGACTTAGGTATTGTAGTAAGCGCTTACGACGACCTACCATTTTCATAAGTCCTCTATGAGTAGAGAAGTCTTTTTTGTTTTCTTTCAGATGCTTAGAAATGTGGTTGATACGCTCTGTCAATAGCGCTATCTGACCCTCGATAGAGCCAGTGTTCTTTTCGTTTCCACCGAATGTTTTAAAAATATTCGCTTTCTTATCAGCAGTTAAATATGACATTTACATCAAAATTTTTATATAACGACACTTTTAGAATTTGCAAAGATAGGAAAAAGACTTGATGAAAAATTCTTTTTCCTAAAATATTTAATTTGAGCCTATTTGTCTCCAGTTGTTCTGCTCATCGACCTAAATAATTAACTTTGACCTATGGCAGAATATAGTATTGGAGACGCTATCACGCAATTGATGCAGAAGTCGGGCTGGAAGCCAAAGGTAACGGAAGTGCGTATAAAACAAGAATGGGAGCAGATGACCAGCAAGACCATTGCAAAGTATACACGTAACCTGTATTATGACAATGGCATCCTCACCATATATACAGATGTAGCAGCCCTGAAACAAGAGCTGAACATCAGCAAGCCTATATTAATTAAGAACATCAACGAATACTTGGGCGAAACTGCAATTAAGGATATTGTAGTTAAGTAATTACAATATCTCCAGCAACTCACTCAGGCATTTCACCTCATAAGTAGGACTTTCTGTGTGTTTCTTCTTGTGCGGATTAAAGTATACTTGGTCCCAACCTGCATTTCTAGCACCTTTTATATCTACCTCTAGTGCATCACCTATCATTATAGCATTGTCTGCATTGGCGCCGGTAGTGCTTTGCGCATAAGCATATATCTCCGGGTGGGGTTTCATGCTATGGCTTTTCTCTGATGTGACTATCTCTGAGAAGTAAGGGGCGATACCAGAGAACTGTATCTTTAGTTTTTGTGTGCCGTCAAACCCGTTCGTTATCATATGTATCTTATAGCGGGTAGCACAGTGCTCTAATACCTCTTTAGCATATGGCATTAGTTGTGTTTGGGTTGGCAGTATCTCTAAGTATGCTGCACTTAGCTCATGAGCAAGAGCAGTATCTCCTATTTTGTAATCTAGCAGGGTGAGCCATATTCTTTTCCAGCGTAGGTCGTCTCTTTTTATAGAGCCATTTCTGAAGCGAGCCCAAAGTCTGTCATTATGGATGTTATACTTAATGAAAAACTCATCAAAATCATCCACGCCATGCTTGTCCAGCTCGTACTCGTCGTATAACTGAGCAAAAGTGTTTTTAGAGTTGGTATCAAAATCCCATAGTGTGTGATCGAGGTCAAAGAATATGTGCGCGTATTTTTTGCTCATGGTTGCAAATGTACTTTTTTGCTTGTAGAAAGCATCAACAAAAAAAGCCGTCCCGGCAAAACGGGACAGCTCTCTAGTATTTATAGATAGGTAAACGATTACTACTTCTTGCGATAGTATATCTTATCGTCCATGAACTCGGCAGTAGCCTGTAGTGCAGGGTTTGCCATACGCTCATATATACGAGATATCTCTATCTGCTCTTTATTCTCGTGTATCTCTTCAAGGTTATCTGCGTGGATAGTGAACTCATCCAATTTGCGATGAAGCTCTTCTTTCATGTTCACAGATATCTGGTTTGCACGCTTAGCTACTACAACGATAGACTCATACAGGTTGCCTGTCTTGTCTTTAAGTGCAATAACATCTTGTGTGTTAGCCGTTGGGTTAACTGCTGCTAACGCTGCTCTTTTACTTGTGCTCATTACGCAATTTATTTATATGGTTATTGGCAAGAGTTAGATACTCTTTTGCTTCATTCGAATGTTTTGAGTTTGGGTAGTTCTCCATAAACTCTTTATAGGCTTCAATAGCTGTAGCATAGCGCTCTTCTTGCTTTTTAGCAATGCTATTCTTAGCGTATTGATACCAAGACTTTATAATCATTAGCTGATAGTAGTCTCCCTTTTCACTTTCAGGATAGTTACGCCCTACCATCTTATAGGCTACGCCTGAAGCTTTGTAATGACCTATGTCATAATAAAGCTTAGCAGCATTAGCATCTTTTATCTCCAACTTCTCACGGCAAGCATCAATAATATCTGTTGCTTGTTTTACACGCTTAGAGTTGGGGTGAGTATTGATGAATGCTTGTAGTGCGCCTACAGCTTTGATCGTATATGTTTGGTCTAGCGATGGAGCAGGAGCTTCTTTGTACAGGCAGAACGCGTGTAAGAACTCACACTCCTCAGCATCTTTGCTTGTAGGGAAGAAATCTACAAAGTTCTTAAAATGATAAGATGCAGATAAGTAGTCCTTCATATTATAGAATGTATAAGCATACCTATAATATAGTGGTTCGTAGTTTCTGGTATTCTTCATTACAGGGATAAGGCTTTCGTACAAAGCATTAGCCTGCATGTATTTCTTGTTTTCGTAATACTCATTAGCCTTCTTTAGCTTGTAGTTCACGTCATTGCTTTTCAGCACTTGCTCGTATCCGCTACAGGCAGAAAGTAATGTTAGTACCAGAAATGTGATTAGATATTTCCTCACTCAGATAACTAAATTAGCTTGCAAAGGTACAAAAATACTTCTCACTATAATACAACGCCTATAAAACTCTGTTAAATAGGTTTGTCGCAGTAGCGAAATTTAGATATTCACGACTAATTCACATCAATTCACAGGTTGTTCACATGATTTTATGCACATGGTGTGCTTAATCTCTTGAATTTTAATACAGATAAGCATTTCAGGGAATATATTATTGTGGATAAATATGTGTATCTTAGAGTGTGTAGAATTGTGGGGAAATCTGTTATTTTGTGGGTGTAAATGTATGAATAGTAACGTCAGTTAAAATGAACCTGTTAGGAGAATTCGAAATAGCGTTGGATGCAAAAGGCCGCTTCTTGTTGCCTTCAGCATTCCGTAAGCAGTTGCCGGAAGGTGCTGCTGAGCGTTTCGTAGTGAACCGTGGGTTTGAGAGTTGTTTGACGCTTTATCCGATGGAAAGCTGGAACCAGCTTGCTGATAAGGTGAATAAGCTGAACGACTTTAATCCTAAGGTGCGTGAGTTCAAGCGTTTGTTTATGAATGGGGCGAACCTTGTGGATGTAGATAGTGCAGGTAGGGTATTGGTACCAAAGTCGCTACAAGAGTATGCGGGTATTAAGAAAGAGATGGTGTTCTCAGCACAGGGTAGTAAGGTGGAGCTTTGGGATAGAGAGACGTACTATGAATACATTAAGAAAAGTGCTGCAGGCTTTAGTGACTTGGCTGCAGAGGTGATAGGCGGAGACTTTATGAACCCATTTGAAAATATGTAATTATGGGAGACTCCACTTTTTACCACACTTCAGTTCTTTTAAATGAAGCCGTAGATGGATTGGCGATAAAAAGTGATGGTGTGTATGTAGATGCGACGTTTGGTGGTGGTGGTCACAGTAGGGAGGTGATGGGTCGTTTGGGCGAAGCCGGGAGGTTGATCGCTTTCGATCATGATGAGGATGCTTGGAGAAATGCGATCGATGACGATCGCTTTTTGTTAGTGAAAGAGAATTTTAGGTATGTACGTCGCTTTTTGAAGCTGCATGGATATAGTGAGGTGGATGGTGTGTTGGCTGACCTTGGTGTTAGTTCTTATCAGTTTGATACCGGAGAGCGTGGGATGTCCATTCGTTTTGATGGTCCGCTGGATATGAGGATGAACCGTAGGTTGGAGCGTACAGCTCAAGATGTGTTGCGGGAAATGAGTGAAGAAGAATTGCATAAGTTGTTTGAGCAGTATGGAGAGGTGAGGAATGCAAGGCAGCTGGCAAAGCAGATAGCTACATCAAGAGGGCGGTTGTCGTTGAATAGTATCGCAGATTTTAAGGCAATGATAGAGCCTGTAGTTCGCGGAAATGCTAATAAATATCTGGCTCAGGTATTTCAGGCATTGAGAATTGAGGTGAATGATGAGATGGGGGCGCTTAGAGAGTTTCTGGAAGAAGCGACCATGTGTTTGAAAGTAGGCGGTAGGTTGAGTGTAATAACCTTCCATTCTATAGAAGATAGAATAGTGAAGCAGTACATGAAAAAAGGTACTTGGGGCGAAATAGAAAAAGATGTGTTTGGTAAGGCTTTGACAGAGCCTATGCTGAAACTGATAAATAATAAACCGATAGAGGCAGGGCAAGATGAAGTGAAGAGGAATCCGAGGGCTAGAAGTGCTCGGTTGAGAATTGCAGAAAGAATATAGTAGATGAGCAAGAAGAGTAATAAGGAGGTTGAAGAACAAGTGCAGGAAGAAGCTCCGGTGCAGCGTGTAAGAGCTGACTGGAATCAGCTGTTGGAAAGACTCTCTCAAAAAGCTATCGTAAAAAATGTGCCGTATCTGGCATTCGTGGTGTTGTTGTGTGTGCTGTATATAGGTAATACACAAAGTGCCGTAGAAACACAAAGAGAGCTGAGTAAGCAAAACAAGATACTTAAAGAGTTGCGTTGGGAGTATATGGATGCAAAGTCGCAACTGATGTACGTGCAGATGGAAAGTCAGGTGATAAAGGAAGGGGCTGATATTGGGTTGGCTCCGTTGCAATTGCCGGCGTACCGAGTATCAACAGATAGCGTAATAACACAATAGTATATAAATAACATTGACGGTAAGGAAAGACATACGGTTTCGTGTATACGTTGCTTTTACCTGCATATGTATCCTGGGCATAGCCATTTTGGTGAAGGCCTTTATGGTACAGGTGAAAGAAGGGCCTGAGTTGCGTAAAGTAGCACAGAGTATGCACACGCGCACTGCGGTGTTGCCGGCAGAGCGTGGCGACATCTTTGCTGCCAATGGTGAGCTGTTGTGTTCTACTATACCTGAGTTTGATGCACATGTGGACTTTGTGGTTGTCAAAAAAGAATTGTTTGATGATAGTGTGAAGGTGCTGGCGCAAAAGCTGTCAAAGCTTTTTGGTGATGCTAGTGCTAGAAGTTATGAAGCTAAGTTGAGAAGGGCGCATAAGAAAGGTTTGCGCTATTGGAGGTTGCAGCGCAATATGTCTTACGAGCAGTATCAAGCATTGCGTACTTATCCAATATTCAATAAGGGTAAGAATTATGGTGGATTGATAATTGAGCCGAAAGTGAAACGTGTGAATCCGCACGGGATGTTGGCGTATAGAACAGTAGGTCTTTGGAGAAATGGTAGTGCGGTAGGTCTTGAGGCTACTTATGATAGTGTATTGAGTGGTACACAAGGAAGGCGAATAGAGCAAAAAGAAGTGGGTGGCTTGTGGATGCCGATAGAGGGCTCGGAGGTGGAGCCGCAAAATGGTAAGGATATAGTGACCACTATTGATATAAGCATGCAGGATATTGCTGAAAATACGCTGAAGAGTGTATTGCAAGACCATGCTTGCCAGTATGGTACATGTGTGGTGATGGAAGTGCAGACGGGAAAGATAAGAGCATTGGCAAATCTTGGTAGGCAAAAAGATGGTAGCTACTGGGAGGATATGAACTATGCGCTGATGCCAACAGAACCGGGTTCTACATTCAAGTTGGTGACCTTGTTGGCACTGTTGAATGATAAGTACATCAACATTGACGATATAATAGATGCAGAGGGTGGTGCTATTAAGTTTAGCGGGTTGACCATGAGAGATTCTCATTTAGGGCTTCGAAAAATGACGATAAGGGATGCTTTTGCGCATTCATCGAACGCAGCAATGGCAAAGCTAGCGGTGCAATATTATTATAAAGACCCGATGCAGTTCGTTAAGCATCTGAAGAATTTGAAGCTAGATAAGCGTACGGGCATTGACTTGTTGGGCGAAAGAAGACCGTTGGTAAAAACACCTGATAGTAAAACATGGAGTAAAACAACATTGCCATGGATGTCTACAGGGTATGAGGTCATGATAACGCCATTGCATACTTGCATGCTGTACAATGCTATTGCTAATAATGGCAAGATGATGAAGCCGTATTTGGTAAGTGAAGTAAGAGAGTATGGTAAAACTATAGCGAAGTATGAGCCTCAGGTGCTAGTAGAGTCTGTAGGCGATGCATCGGCAGTGAAGCAACTGCAAGCATGTGTAGAAGAGGTGGCACTGTCTGGTACGGCAAAAGGTATTGCAAGTCCGTTCTATACTATAGCAGGTAAGACGGGTACTGCGCAGGTAGCAGATAAAGGAATAAGATATAGTGATGGAGTTTATCAAGGTTCGTTCGTAGGGTATTTCCCTGCAGATAAACCGCGCTACACTATAGCGGTGGTAGTGCGTACGCAGCCGCATTCACGCTCTTACTATGGTAGTGCAGTAGCAGCACCTGTGTTTCGCATGATAGCTGATAAGATATTCGCTAGTAATAAGGGGTGGGATGCTCCGCTGGATAGTATCTCCAAGAATGCAGATAAGGTGATGGTGGCGAGTAAGGCAAAGGCGGGTCAGTACAAGAATGCATTGAGCTATTTAGGTAAAGACATTAGAGTGGCAGATGTAGATGCTGTGGCGGAATTGCAAACGGACTCCTTTAGTAGAATGGTGCTGGCTGTAGATAGTGTGATGGGAATGAATAAAGTGCCGGATGTTGTAGGGATGGGATTAAAAGACGCAGTATACATATTAGAGCAACAAGGGTTGCGCGTACATATAGAGGGTAAAGGGAAAATAATCGCGCAATCTATTGTGCCCGGAAATGAAGTAAGAAAAGGAAGAGTAATAGTACTAAGATTAGGATAATGCTACAGTTAAAAGACATATTGATAGGTGTTGACGCTGCGCAAGTGGTGGGAGATACTTCTGTGGATGTAACAGGTCTGCAGATAGACTCTCGCAAGGTTGCGAAGGGTGATGTCTTTTTTGCTATTAGAGGAACGCAGACAGACGGGCATAAATACATAGCTAAAGCAATAGAGCTAGGAGCTGTAGCCGTAGTGGTAGAAGAGCTTCCTAAAGAACTTGATACACATGTGGTGTATGTGATGGTGAAGGATTCAGCAGCTGTGGCAGGCGTTATGGCCAACGCCTTCTATGGCGCTCCTTCTCATCAGTTGAAGTTGGTAGGCGTTACAGGAACGAACGGTAAAACTACAGTAGCAACATTGCTATACAAGCTGTTCAGAGAGCTTGGGTATAAATGTGGTTTGATATCGACTGTGCAGAACTTGATAGGTGATGAGGCGGAAAGTGCAACGCATACTACTCCAGATGTTATTTCTGTGCATGCACTGCTAGCGCGTATGGTAGATGCGGGATGTACTCATGCTTTTATGGAGGTGAGTTCACATGCTATCCATCAGCAGCGTATAGCGAGTGTTGAGTTTGCAGGAGGGATATTTACCAATATATCTCATGACCACCTGGATTATCATAAAACCTTTGACGAGTACATCCGAGTAAAGAAGACGTTCTTTGATGACTTGCCAAAAGAAGCGTTTGCACTGACCAATGCTGATGATAAGCGTGGTATGGTGATGTTGCAAAACGCAAGAGCTGAAAAGCATACTTATAGTTTGCGCGTACCTGCAACGTTTAAGGGTAAGGTGTTGGAGAATAACCTGACAGGGTTGGTGATGACGGTAAATGAGCATGAAGCTTATTTCCGAATGATAGGAACATTCAATGCTTACAATTTACTGGCTGTATATGGTGCAGCACTAATGCTGGGTGAGAACAATACAGAGGTGTTGTCGGTGTTGAGTAGCCTTCATGGTGCACCGGGTAGGTTTGAAACATTTATGTCAGAAAAGGAGAAGGTGATAGGTATAGTAGACTATGCACATACGCCTGATGCTTTGCTGAATGTATTAGCAACTATCAATCAGATAAACCAGCGAGTACAACATGTGATAACGGTGATAGGCTGTGGTGGTGATAGGGATAAGACCAAACGTCCATTGATGGCAGAAGTTGCATGCGAGCATAGTGATAGAGCGATATTGACATCAGACAATCCAAGAACTGAAGACCCTGAAGTGATATTGAATGATATGGAAGCGGGATTGTCTATGACGCATAAGAGAAAAGTGCTGAGAATAACAGACCGAAAAGAAGCGATAAAAACAGCTTGTTCATTAGCACAACCTGAAGATATAGTGTTGGTAGCAGGCAAAGGACACGAAACGTATCAGGAAGTGAACGGTGTGAGGCATCACTTTGATGACAGAGAGATGCTAGTAGAGACATTTAGAACATTAGATAAATAAAAACCGAGTTAGCGATAATGCTATACCACTTGTTTACATATTTAAGAGAGCAATTCGGACTGTTTGGTGCGGGGGTGTTTTACTACATCACTTTCCGTGCTGCAATGGCCATTATCATATCGTTGGTCATCACCACGATATTTGGTAAAGGGCTCATCCGCTTCTTGCATAGAAAGCAGATAGGCGAGACTGTTCGCGACCTTGGTTTGGCAGGAGAGAAGCAGAAGAGCGGTACGCCTACAATGGGTGGGCTTATCATTATTGCTGCTATTGTTATCCCAACACTTTTATTTGCACGTATTACGAATGTCTACATCATTTTACTACTTGTGTCGACCCTATGGCTGGGGTTGATAGGCTTCCTTGATGATTACATCAAGGTATTCAAAAAGAATAAAGAAGGATTAGCAGGCAAATTCAAAGTGTTGGGACAAGTTGGGCTTGGTGTTATCGTTGGGCTTACTATGTATTTCAACGACCATGTAGTGACCACACGAGAGGTTACTAATGACCAGCCTGCGGTGTATAATAGTGCAGAGGAAAAACGCAGTGATGTTTTCACACGTAAGGATAGTGATGGTAATGAGCGTGAGTATGTACACGTAAGGTCTGTGACCACCACCATCCCGTTTGTGAAAAGTCATGAGTTCAGCTATGCGAAGATCGTATCGGTATTTGGTGAAAAGTCAGTGAAGGTATTGACCCCTATCCTCTACATATTGATAGTGACCTTTATCATTACTGCGGTATCTAACGGGGCTAATATTACAGATGGTGTAGATGGTTTGGCAACAGGCGTCTCTGCAATAGTAGGTGTATGTCTGGGGGTGTTTGCATACTTATCGGGCAACTATGTGTTTGCGGAGTACTTAGGCATCATGCACATACCACACTTAGGAGAGTTGTCCATATTCATTGGGGCATTCATTGGAGCATGTGTAGGGTTCTTGTGGTATAACGCTTATCCCGCTCAAGTGTTCATGGGAGATACGGGTAGCCTTGCGCTAGGTGGTATTATCGCCACGCTAGCCATAGTGATAAGAAAGGAGTTGTTGATACCTATAATATGCGGTGTGTTCTTGATAGAGAATTTATCGGTGATGATACAGGTGTACTACTTCAAAAGAACGAAGAAGAAATATGGTGAAGGAAAGAGGGTGTTCTTAATGGCACCGTTACACCACCATTATCAGAAGTTAGGATATCATGAAAGTAAAATAGTTACCAGGTTCTGGATCGTAGGGATATTACTTGCGGTGTTGAGCATAGTAACGCTAAAAATGCAATAGGTGAGCAAAGGAGCAGGAAAGAGATTGGTGATATTAGGAGCTGCGGAAAGCGGTATTGGTGCAGCTCTGCTTGGTAAGAAAGAAGGGTATGATGTGTTTGTAAGTGATGGAGGAACAATAAAGGAACATTATAAACAAGAGTTGCTGAATGCAGCGGTAGATTTTGAAGAAGGACAGCATACAGCAGAAAAGATCTTTAATGCGGATAGTGTAGTGAAGAGCCCGGGCATAAGTGATGCCGTGAAGATAGTGAAGGAAGTAAGGGCTAGGGGAATAGAAGTGTGTAGCGAAATAGAGTTTGGCTACAGGCACAAAGGTGATAGTAAGATAGTAGCCATAACAGGCACAAATGGTAAGACCACAACTACGGCATTGACCTATCATTTGTACAGAGAAGCAGGGCTAGATGTGAGTATGGTAGGGAATATAGGGAAGAGCTTTGCAAGGCAAATAGCGGAGCAGCCGAGCGAATGGTATGTGATAGAGGTGAGTAGTTTTCAGCTGGATGATATCCACAGCTTTAGGCCGGATATCGCTGTATTGCTGAACATAACACCAGACCATATGGAGCGGTATGATAACAAGTTGGAAAACTATATCGCTTCAAAATTCAGGATAACTGAAAACCAAACTAAGGACGACATTTTTATAACTAATAAGGACGACAATAACATTACTAACCAATTACTAACCCATTCGATTCAATCTAAACTAATTTTTTTTACGATGAGTGAGCACAATCAACTACAAGAGGGAGGATCTATTCACAACGACAGAATGCATATCCGCGTAGGAGAAGACGAGCTGGATATGTCCATCAACGACTTATCATTAAAAGGTAGACACAACAATTACAACAGCATGGCGGCAGGCATCTCGGCACGCGTAGCAGGGATACGTAAGGAGAAGATCAGAGAGAGCTTTTCAACATTCCAAGGACTGGAGCATAGACTAGAATTTGTTGCAACGGTAAAAGGTGTTGACTATATCAATGATAGTAAGGCTACCAATGTAAACTCAGTATGGTTTGCGCTAGAGAGTATGCAACAGCCTGTAGTGCTGATCCTAGGTGGTCAGGACAAAGGGAATGATTACAACCAATTGATGGACCTGGTACAAGAGAAAGTAAAAGCGATCGTTTGTCTTGGTGTAGATAATGCTCCGATACACGAAGCTTTTGATGATGTAGTAGATCTAATAGTTGATACAACTAGTGCTCAGGATGCAGTAAAAGCTGCATACGCTTTTGCTGAAGGTGGAGATGCTGTATTGCTATCACCTGCATGTGCAAGTTTTGACCTATTCAAGAATTATGAAGATCGCGGTATACAGTTTGTAGAAGCGGTACGTAATCTATAATTAATAAGAAGAAAAATTAGTCAATGAAACAGTTGCTAACACGAGTAAAAGGAGACCAGATAATATGGGCGGTAGTCGTAGTACTATCGTTTGTAAGTCTGCTTGCCGTGTATAGCTCTACAGGTACATTGGCTTATAAGATGGATAAGAACTCATCCTACTACTTAGTGAAGCAGGTAATGGTGTTGGGGTTAGGCTTGGTTCTTATTTATCTGATACATCAGATAAACTATAAACGCTTTGCCCGTATAGCAGTATTGATGTACCTCATTAGTATACCTCTGCTGTTATACACTTTGTTCTTTGGAGCTACACTGAATGAAGGTTCTCGCTGGATAAAAGTACCCGTGTTGAACCTTACGTTCCAGACATCAGCATTTGCTAAGCTTGCATTGTTCATGTTCTTGGCTAGGGTGTTAAGTATTAAGCAAGGGGTTATCAAGGATTTCAAGAAAGGCTTTGTGCCAGTGCTTACTCCTGTTATGATAACCTGTGCACTCATAGCACCTGCAAACTTGTCAACTGCATTGATGTTGGGTATTACCTGTTGTATCCTATTCTTCATCGGTAGGATACAGGTAAAGCATATCCTGCTACTAGCAGGTGCAGGCTTGGTGGGTGTGATACTTCTGTTCGGTGTGTCTAAAATGACAGGATGGGGTAGAGCAGCAACATGGGAACAACGTATCTATGATTTTGTAGGTACAGGTGATGGTGAAAAGAAAGAAGACGTTTATCAAGTAAGGCAAGCGAAAATAGCTATTGCTAATGGAGGCTTGACGGGAGAAGGGCCGGGTAATAGTAAGCAAAGGAACTTTTTGCCTCACCCTTATTCAGACTTTATCTATTCTATAATAATAGAGGAGTATGGATTGTTAGGTGGTGCAGTTGTGATGTTCTTATACATGCTGTTCTTATGGCGAAGCATATTGATATTCAGGCGTTGCCCGTATGCGTTCGGCGCATTCTTGGCTGTAGGGTTGAGTATGACACTTGTGTTTCAGGCTATGTTGAACATGGCAGTAAATGTACACTTGGTGCCAGTAACAGGTTTGACCTTGCCATTGATAAGTATGGGAGGCTCCTCAATATGGTTTACCAGTATAGCAATAGGTGTGATACTAAGTGTGAGCAGATATGTAGATGAGAATGAAGGAAAGGTGAGTGAAGAGACGGAAGAAAAAAGGTCGAAAACAAATGGAAAACTAGTGCCTGCATAATGGGAATGTTGAAAGTTATCATAGCAGGTGGTGGTACAGGCGGACACATTTTTCCGGCAGTAGCTATAGGACATGCGCTTAAACGCTTGAATAGAGATACAGAATTACTGTTCGTAGGTGCTAAGGGAAGAATGGAGATGGAGAAAGTGCCGCAAGAGGGATTTGAAATAGTAGGGCTGGACATAGCCGGATTTGATAGGAGCAATATGTTGAAGAACATAACGCTCCCAATAAAAATGATAAAGAGTTATATGCAAGCAAGAAGCATCATAAGGTCATACAAGCCTGATGTGGTAGTAGGTGTAGGTGGCTATGCTAGCTTCCCGATGCTGAATGCTGCGCAGCGTGCAGGTATACCTACGCTAGTGCAAGAGCAAAACTCTTATGCCGGTAAGACCAATAAGATATTAGGAAAGAAAGCTGATGCTATCTGTGTAGCATATGATGGTATGGAGCGTTTCTTCCCAAGGGAAAGAATTATAAAGACAGGTAACCCTGTTAGAGAAAAGATAGCAGCATCCAAACTAACCAGAGAAGACGGACAAAAGTGGTTGGGGCTTGATGCGAACAAGAGAACAGTATTAGTTGTTGGTGGTAGTCTTGGTGCAAAGTCTGTAAATGAAGCTATAGACGAACATCTTGAAGAGATACTAGACGAGAATGTACAGCTGATATGGCAGACAGGTAAGTTCTATTATGCACAAGCTGCACATAGAGCTAAAGAGTTTGAAGGGAAGGTGAAAGTGTTCGAGTTTGTAAAAGATATGGACATGGCATACGCTGCCGCAGACTTTGTGATATCCAGAGCAGGTGCATTAGCAATATCTGAGCTGTGTATAGTAGCAAAGCCAGTGATATTCGTACCATACCCGTTTGCAGCAGAAGACCATCAGACAAGTAATGCGATGTCGTTGGTAGAGCACAATGCTGCGATGATGGTGAAGAATAGTGATGCTAGAGCAGAGCTTTACCCTAAGCTAAAGAAACTGATAGGGGATGCTGCAATGCAAGACTTAATGAAAAGAAATTTAAAAGCGTTGGCAATAAATGATGCTGACGAAAGAATAGCAAAAAAAGTAATGGCAATAACCAAATAGTGAAGAGATGGATGTACAGAATTTGAAGCGAGTATACTTTATAGGCATAGGGGGCATAGGTATGAGTGCTCTGGCGCGCTTCTTCAACCACCACGGTGTGAAGGTGAGTGGGTATGACCGTGCATCAACAGACCTTACAAAGGCATTGGAGGAAGAAGGTATTGCTATTCACTATGTAGATGATATACAGCAAGTAGACAAGAATACGGACCTGGTTGTGTATACACCAGCTGTGCCGTCGTCACACGATGAGCTGAGCTGGTATCGCGATAATGGTTTTGATGTGCTAAAGCGCAGTGAGGTATTGCAGTTGATAACGGATAGCATGTTTGCCGTTACTGTAGCAGGTACACATGGTAAGACCACAACCTCTACAATGATAGCATACTTGCTAAGAGACGGTGGTAGTGGTTGTAATGCTTTCTTAGGTGGTGTGTCTGTGAACTACAATAAGAACTATTGGAGTAGCGATACGCTAACAGCAGTGATAGAAGCAGATGAATATGACCGTAGCTTTTTGAAGCTGCACCCGGATATAGCAATATTAACATCGATAGACCCGGACCATTTGGATATATATGGTACGGTAGATGAGATGGAAAAAGCATTCATAGCCTATACTCAGAATATAAAAGAGGGCGGGACGCTAATAGTGAAGCATGAGCTGAAGAGAAGAAGCGAAATGAAAGCATCGAATGTGGTGACCTATAGTTTGCAGAACGATGCAGCAGATGTGTATGCTGAAAACATCATGCTAAAAGATGGCGGTTATTTCTTTGACATAAATATAAAAGGTGAGCAGATAGATGGTCTACACCTCAATATAGGCGGTATGCACAATGTGGAGAATGCTGTAGCGGCAATTGCAGCTGTAAGCATGATGGACGTAAGTGCGGAAAAGGTAAAAGAAAGTCTTGCAGGGTTTAAGGGAGTGAAGAGACGCTTTGAGTATGTGGTAAAGAATGACCAAACGGTGTATATAGATGACTATGCACATCACCCTGAAGAGTTGCAGACCTTGATAAAGAGTGCTAAAAGCTTGTTTAGAGATAAGAAGTGTGTAGTCGCTTTTCAGCCGCACTTGTATAGCAGAACGAGAGACCTTGCAGATGGATTTGCTGCAAGCCTTGACCTTGCAGACGAAGTGATATTGCTGGATATATATCCTGCAAGAGAAGAGCCTATAGATGGGGTAACATCTGCAATGATAAAAGAGAAAATGGGTAACCCTAATTGTACCATTCTCTCAAAAGAAGGATTGATAAAGTATGCATCCTCTGCACCAATAGAGTTGTTCATAACAGCTGGTGCGGGTGATATAGATAAACTAGTAAAACCGATAAAGGAAGCTATAGAGAACCGATGAGTGAAAAGCGCAAAATATCGTTACGCAAAATACTACAGTCGATCGTGACATTGATCGTGCTGGTAGGTTGTGTATTGGCGATAACCAGCGCTACAAAGCAGCAACGCAAGCGTGTATTGAAAGGAATAAGCGTAGACGTACAGAATAGTGAATATGGATTTATTGATGAGGGAGAAGTAAAAGAGTTACTGCTTACAAATAAGAATATTGAGTTGTCTAAAACGCAACTACAAGGCTTGAATATCCGTAGCATGGAAAAAGTGGTAGATGCCAACCCTTGGATAGACCATGCTGAGGTTTATGTAGATAATGATAAGGTATTGCATGTTGAGGTGCAACAGCGTGTGCCATTAGTAAGAGTGTTCGATAAGAAGGGCGATAGCTACTATTTAGACAGTAGCTTGAAGATGATACCACTATCTGATAGGTATGTGCATAATACGATGGTAGTAACCAATGTGCCTGAGCTAAAAGATGACTCTGTTGGTATAGCTGTAAAGGCTCAAATATTGAAGTTGACAGACTTCATTGGTCGTGATAGTTTTTGGAGAGAACAGGTGTCGCAAGTGGTGATGAATGATGATGGAACTTTTGAGCTAGTACCTGTACTGGGAAAACATAGAATACTGATAGGTACGGCAACCAAGCTTGACAAAAAGTTCGGTCATTTATTCAAGTTCTATAAGAACGTATTGAACCGTATAGGTTGGGATAAGTATGAGGTGTTGGATGTAAGGTATAAAGGTCAGTTGGTAGCATCACCATCTATACCTTGGAATGTGCCGCAGGACAGGGTAAGGAATAGAATAAACTGGGTGACCAGTATTACGGGTGAACCTGCTCCGCCAATGGCAGTAAGAGCAAAAGCGCCACCTGTAGTACATCGACCAGCTGCAAAGCCAGAAGTGAAAGCTAGTGGTAATGATGGTGTGAGTAATGATGAGGGTCAGGCAGATGCGCAAGCATACCCGAAGCGTGGAGATGCAAGTGTAGCAGATGAGAATAGTGGTGCAGATAAAGCACAAGACCAAACAACAGACAAAAAGAAAAAAGAGAAAAAAATACCTAAGTATATATATCAAGGTAGCGATCAGTAAACTGCTTTAAAGAGAAGTATTATGAGCAAAAAACAACCGGTAATAGTAGGTTTGGACATTGGTACCACCAAGGTGGTAGCTATTGCGGGTAGGAAGAACGAGTATGGGAAACTGGAAATACTTGGCTTTGGCCGTGCAGACTCTGCAGGTGTGAGCCATGGTGTGGTAATGAATATAGAGCAATGTATTCGCTCTATAGAGCAAGCGGTAGAGAAGTGTTTACAGTCGAACCCTGATCTTGATATCAAAGAAGTGTATGTAGGGATAGCAGGGCAACATATCAAGAGCCTGCAGACCAGAGGAGACCGTGTGCGTACCAATACTGAAGACGAGATCAGCAAGGAGGATATAGACCTACTTGTGCGCGATCAGTATAAGACCTACATACCGGCAGGCGATCAGATCATTGATATTATTCCACAGGAGTTTATTGTGGATAGTACACCAAGTGTTCTTGACCCTGTAGGTATGAGTGGTGTGAAGATAGGTGCCAACTTCCATATCATTACAGGTGATAGAAATGCGATCAGAAATATCAAACGTTGTGTAGATAAGTCTGAACTGAATACTCGTGATCTTGTATTACAGCCATTGGCTTCGGCGGCAGCAGTCATGAATGACGAGGACCTTGAAGCAGGTGTTGCTATAGTAGATATAGGTGGTGGTACTACCGATATGGCAGTTTTCTACGATGGTATACTTAAGCATACGGCAGTTATACCATATGCTGGTGTGAATATTACGAACGATATCCGTAATGGACTTGGAGTGCTAAAAGCCCAGGCTGAGCAGATGAAAGTGCAGTTTGGTAAAGCACTGGCTGATGAAGCTAATGAGAATGCCTATATCACAATACCTGGTTTGAGAGGATTACCTCCGAAGGAAATATCGGTAAAGAACCTGGCTCATATTATACAGGCTCGTATGCAGGAGATCCTAGACTATGTAGTATATCACCTGAAGCAGATCGACCTTGATAAAAGATTATATGGTGGTATCATCCTTACTGGTGGTGGTGCACAGCTAGATCATATCATACAGCTTACAGAATATGTAACAGGCTTGAATGCTCGTATAGGTCATCCTAATGAGCACTTAGCGGGAGGACACGCTGAGTCGCTTATGAATCCGATGTACTCTACTTGTATCGGTTTGATACTACGTGGTTATCACGATTATGAAAATGGTAAGCTAAGCTTTGTAGGCGAAGGCGGTAACTTCCTAGCATATAAGGAAGATGAAGGTGTAGCAAGCGAAGTCGTAGAGGATATGAATCCTGATGAGGAAGCTATAGAAGAGCAGCCTGAAACCAAACGTTCAGAGAATCTGAAAAAATTATTTGATGGTCTTAAAGGCAAGTTCATGAGCTTGTTTGAAGACGTAGAAGATGAAGAGATCTAGAATAAATAATAACCCCTTTTAAAACTAAAAGTATTTACTAACCCGGAAATATATAGTTATGATACATTTTGAAATCCCCAAAAATCAGTCCTCTATCATTAAGGTGATAGGTGTAGGCGGTGGCGGTAGCAACGCTGTCAACTACATGCACAGTCTAGGAATAGATGGTGTAGACTTTATCGTGTGTAATACAGACTCTCAAGCATTGGCACTGAGCCCGATACCTAACAAGATACAGTTAGGACCACATCTTACACAAGGTCTTGGTGCAGGTGCAAATCCTGAGATCGGTAAACAAGCAAGTGAAGAGAGTCTTGATGATATATCAAAGATATTGAAAGTAAATACCCGTATGGCATTCATTACTGCCGGTATGGGTGGTGGTACAGGTACAGGTGGGGCTCCTGTAGTGGCGAAGATATGTCGCGACCTGGGTATTCTTACAGTTGGTATCGTTACTACTCCATTTTCTTATGAGGGACGTAAGAGAATGAAGCAAGCACAAGAAGGTATCGACCAGTTGAGAGATCATGTAGATACTATACTGATCATATCAAATGATAAACTTCGTATGCAGTTCGGTAATCTGCCATTCACACAAGCTTTCTCTAAAGCTGATGATGTATTGGCGACAGCGGCTAAGTGTATCACTGATGTTATCAATACTACGGGACAGATAAACGTTGACTTTGCGGATGTGTGTACTGTAATGAAGAATGGTGGTGTTGCCATATTAGGTAATGCGCAAGTGTCTGGCGAAAACCGTGCTAATGTAGCAGTGGAGCAAGCATTGAACTCTCCACTACTGAATGATAATGAGATAAAAGGTGCTAAATGGATATTGCTGAACATTACTTCTGCTGCAGGTGACTTTGAGCACACAATGGATGAGGCAGAAGCAATACAAGCATATGTGCAGAGACAAGCAGGAGAAACTTGTGACGTGATACTGGGTATGGGTCACGACCCTAACCTTGGAGAGGATATCGCTGTCACAATTATCGCAACAGGGTTCAACCACAAAGAGATAGATGGTGAACTGCAAATACCGGAGGAAGAAAAAGACAAGATAGTTCTGACACTGAATAGTGATAAGAAAGATGCGACACCAGAGGCTTCTGTTACAGACGAGAAACAAGAGGATAAGAAAGAGGAAGATCCTATGGCTCCAAAGCTGGTAAGTGAACAAAAAACTGTTCAAGTGAGTACCACTTCTACAACGCCGAAGCCACAGGATGATAATAAAGAAAGGTTTGAGCTTAAACTGAACAACGACGTAGAAGAAAAGAAAGAAGAACCTAAAGCTTCTGCTGAAATTAAGCCTGAAGAAAAGCCTGTAGAGGAAAAGCGCTATGAAGAGCCAAAGGCTGAGATAAATGAAGACAA
>CAZPDA010000008.1:22504-28262 GCA_964585115.1 uncultured Flavipsychrobacter sp. | reverse complement strand
ATTCTCCACCAAGTGTAAGCCACCGTCAGGTGGCTTAGTTATTATGAGTTATTGTTTATACATATTGTATAGTGAATCTGCCGATAAGTATTATGTAGGTAGTTGCGAGGACATGGATGTAAGACTAGCACAGCATAATAGTGGAAGAAATAAGTCTACAAAATATGGTGTGCCGTGGCAGGTGAAGAAGGTAGCTTATTATGATAGCAGAGCAGAAGCTGTACAACGTGAGCGGTATATCAAGAAAATGAAAAGTAGAAAATTTGTAGAGCAAGTTATTAGTGGAGAGCGCTAGAGCGTCCCGAGGAGTCGGGAAGGTCACCGGTTCGATGTAGTTTATCCCGACCCTTCGGGAGTATTCTCCACCAAGTGTAAGCCACCGTCAGGTGGCTTAGTTATTATGAGTTATTGTGTATACATATTGTATAGTGAATCTGCTGACAAGTATTATGTAGGTAGTTGTGAGGACATGGATGTAAGACTAGCACAGCATAATAGTGGAAGAAACAAATCTACAAAACATGGCGTGCCATGGCAGGTGAAAGTTATTTCATCCACCAAGTAAGTTGCTCAACATTTATATCATGCCCGCAGCGGAAATGACCTAACGGACATTCTTTCAGCCCGCGCAGGTTGCAGGGTTTACATTCTAGATCGTCTACCTGTACTACGTGCTTGGTATCACTTAGCGGACCAAAGCCAAAGTTGGGAGAGGTAGAGCAGAATACTGCTGTTATAGGAGCATTGACAGATGATGCAAAATGTATCGGTGCAGAGTCGTTAGCATAGTTCATTGCTGCGCCCTTCATCAATGCTGTTGACTGTAAGAAGTTGAGCTCTCCAGCTAAGTTTATCATATTAGGGTGCTCTGCCTTGTCTATTATAGACTGACACATTTCTTTATCACCCGGCCCTGCAATGAAGTATAGCGTATGGTCTTGAGGCAATTTATTAATGAGACCTACCCATTTATCCTCAGGCATCATCTTCGTAAACCATACTGATGATGGTGCTAGGCATATGTATGGTTTGTCTTGATACTGGCTTACCTTTCTGTAGTCTGCGCCTGTAGGGTATAGAGCTGGTCTTGCAGGTGTATTGTCTGTGATGTCTGCAATGAGTTGCTGGTTGCGGTCTACCTCGTGTATGGGGGGGGCAGTGTTTTTAGGTGAAAGCTTGTGCTCAAACTTCTGTGTGTAGCAGAATGCAAAAGGATTCTTGTCAAAGCCTCGCTTCTCTTTTGCATTAGAGTACCATGCTATAGCCCCTGAAGCTGAAAAGCGATGCGGGTTGATGATGTAGTCGTACCGCTGCGCTCTTACTTGCTTAGCAATAGTCAAGAGGTTCTTATACTTCTGCTGCTTCTTGTTCCATACATACATATGGTTGAGGTATGGATGGTCTTTTAGCAATGCTTCATTACCCTTGCGCAGCATGAAGTCTATCTGCGCATCAGGATAATGCTGGTGCAGCTTTTCTATCAAAGCCGTAGCCAACACCACATCGCCAATAAAGGCTGTTTGTATGACCAGAAATTTGACCATGAGTGCAAAGGTACAACCGTTATTTGCTATTCAGTAACAGGTGGGTAGTCTATCTTCTTTTCGCTACTAGCTACTATGGTAGATACCGTAGCGTCTCCCGTTACATTCACTACCGTTCGGCACATATCCAGTATTCTATCTACAGGAAATATCAGTGCTATCCATGCAGGGTTCAGCCCTACTGATTGTAGTACGATAATAAGCATTATAAGGCCTGCGCTAGGTACGGCAGCCGTGCCTATAGATGCTAGAGTAGCCGTAATGATGATAGTTATTTGCTGCGCAATATTAAGATCTACACCGTGTAGCTGTGCAAGGAAAACTACTGCTACTGCCTGATAAAGGCTAGTACCGTCCATATTGACCGTAGCACCAATAGGTAGTACAAAGCTGCTCACCTCTTCACGCACGCCAAGGTTCTTGTTCACACACTCCATAGTAACAGGCAATGTAGCCGCAGAGCTACTGGATGAGAATGCTAAGAACTGTGCAGGGCTTATTGCCTTTAAGAAGTTTCGATAGCTTAGTTTCTTTACTACCCTTGTTATCACCAATGGGTATAGAATGAAAACAAGGAAAGCCAATCCTGCTATTACTGCTATCATATACGCAGTAATGCCACCAAGCAGGTCTACTATACGCTCAGGGTTGTCTTTAGCCATCTCTGTAAGCTTGCCTGCCATTAGTGCAAACACAAAGAAAGGTGCAGCCTTCATTACTATCTCTACCATCTTGATGAAGATGTTGCTAGCACCACTTACAAAAGATATTACAGCCTCTACCTTAGACCTTGGCAGTGATATAAGTGTAATGCCAAAGAATATAGCAAAGAAGATGATCTGCAACATCTTACTACCTGTGAAGGCGTTGAAGATATTGCTAGGCACCATATCTACTATTATCTGTAGTGGTCCTTTGCCTTTTTGCGACCTAGCGGTCTTTACTTTGTCACTTAGTTGTTGGTCGCTCTGCTCTTGAGCCAGCTTGTCGGTAGCCTGTTGTGTATAGCTTGCATATTTTGGGTTGGTAAGGTAGTTTTTACCATCCAATATCTTAATACCGTTGTCTTTTGCCCATATCTCATAAGATATGCGGTTCACTATCTTTTGCTCTTCGTTTATCTTATTACCCGGCTTGATGGTGTTCACCAGTAGTAGACCAATACTCACCGCAACGACCGTTGTTACTAAATACATGGATAGGGTCTTGAGTCCCAGTCTTCCTATGCTTTTAGTATCAGACAGACCTGCAATACCGTCTATGATAGAGAATAATACAAGCGGTACTGCAATAAGTTTTAGCAGCTTTATGAATATAGTACCGAAGGGAGCTATCCAGTTTATCGTAAAGTCGTTTAACCCGATATAGCTGGATAAGAACGCCCATCCTACACCCAGTATTAAACCAATTATTATTTGAAAATGAAGCGGTATACCGCGTTTCTTCATAGTACTCATACCTATTATTCAGGATAATTGACCATAAATGTAGCTAATTGGATCAGGAAAGCGTAAAGACTTGAGTATGATGACTTTCAAGAATAATTACTTATTTTTAATCTAGTAGCCTACTTTAGCCCCGCTTATAGTTTGTAGATTAGTTTTCTTGTGTTACAATTTTTTATGGAGAGTATTTATAAGATCATTTTTGAAGATACATTAGCAGGGTATTGGGATTGGAATATACCTGAGCATACGGAGTATTTAAGTCCGACGTTCAAATCAATGTTTGGTTATGAGGATCATGAATTAGAAAACAGTCCTGAAACTTGGCAGCAACTAATATTTCCGGAAGATTTGGAAGCTGTATTTAAAAACTACGAAGAACATGTAGCTAGCAAAGGGAAAGTGCCTTACAAAAATGAGGTAAGGTATACACACAAAGATGGCAGTACTGTATGGGTCTTGTGTACTGGTCGTGTAGTAGAATGGGATGGTGATAAGCCAGTAAGAATGGTAGGATGTCATCTGGATATAACTAAGCAAAAACAAGCAGAGCTAACCTTACAAAGAACAGAGGAGTTACTTAATAAAACCAACGAGTCTGCTCGTGTAGGTGGATGGGAAGTGGATCTAATAAAAGAGACTGTTACCTGGACAAAGGTTACCAAGCAGATACATGAGGTTGATGAAGACTATGTGCCAGATCTGGAAACAGGCATCTCTTTTTATAAAGAAGGTCATAGTAGAGATACCATTACTAAGCTTTTTAATGAGGCAGTGGCAATAGGTGAGCCATTTGATACTGAGCTACAGATCGTAACTGCTAAAGGCAATACGATATGGATACGCTCCATAGGGCAACCGGAATATGAGAACGGTAAATGTGTGCGTGTCTACGGTTCCTTCCAAGATATAAACGAACATAAGCGTACAGAAGAAGAACTACAGATAAGTGAGGTTAGGTTTGAAGAAGCATTTGAATATTCAGCTATAGGTATGGCATTAGTTTCTACTGATGGTAAATGGCTAAGGATAAATAAAAAGATATGTGACATTCTTGGGTATACTCATGATGAGTTGCTAGATATGACCTTTCAGGATATTACTCATCCTGATGATCTTGATCTGGACCTACAACATGTGAATGACTTGCTTGAAGATAAGATAGACCATTACCAAATGGAGAAGCGTTACTTTCATAAGGAAGGGCATATAGTATGGGTGTTACTTAGTGTCTCTTTAGTAAGGTCGCAAAGTGGAGAGCCACTACACTTTATTTCCCACATTCAGGATATTACAGAAGAGAAGAATACTACTGAAGAGCTATTTAAAGCGAACCAGAACCTGACCGCACTATACAATGCTATGTCACAGGTGTCTGTTATTTCTACAGATTATAACGGTGTTATTAAGTTTTTTAGTAAAGGTTCTGAAACACTACTTGGCTACAATGCTGAGGAGATGATTGATAAGCAAACACCTGCAATTATACACTTAGCAGAAGAAGTAAAAGCACAAGGGCAAAAGCTAACTAAAGAATTTGGAGCGCCTATAAATGGTTTTGATGTGTTTGTAGAGTACCCTAAGCGAGGCAGACACTTTTCGAGAGAGTGGACCTATGTGCGAAAAGATGGCACAAAGTTCCCTGTACAGTTAGTAGTTACTGCTATTAAGAATACTAAAGGTGGAATTGATGGTTTTTTAGGAATTGCTACTGATATATCAGATATTAAGAGTGCTCAAAAAGCATTAGCATTAAGTGAGGAGAAATATCGAACCATATTTGAGAATGTACAGGATGTTTTCTTTCAAACAGACCGTGATGGTAACATACAAGAGATAAGTCCATCCATATACAGATATTCAGGCAATAGAAGAGAAGAAGTAATAGGGAAACATGTATCAGAGTTCTATGCAGATCCTGATGATAGAGGGGCGCTACTTGAAGAGCTTAAGAAAGAAGGATCTGTAAACGATTATGAGATAAGGATGAAAGATGTGGATGGTAAGCTTGTTTATGTTTCAGTTAATGCGCATACAATTTTTAAGAATGGTGAAGTATTAGGTGTAGAAGGTAGTATGCGTGATATATCTGACAGGAAACAAAAGGAGATAGAGCTTAAAGAAACCATGGATATTGTTGGAGAGCAGAATACACGTCTCTTCAACTTTGCTCATATAGTGTCACACAATTTAAGGTCGCATACGGGTAACTTAGAATTATTGTTGACCCTGCTGGATGAAGCACCTAATAAAGAAGAAGAGAATACTTATATTGAGCATATACGCGGGGTCTCTAAAAATCTAACCGAGACCATTGCTCACCTTAATGAGGTAGTAAGTATACAAACCAATATCAACCAGCAGCGCAAAGAAATAAACCTGCATGATTATATAGATAATGTACTCAATATACTTACCGCCGACATCAAACGTAAGGATGCACAAGTTAGCAATCTTGTGCCCGAAGATATGATGATAAGCTATAATGAGGCGTATATGGAAAGTATATTACTTAACCTGATATCCAATGCTATAAAGTACCGATCTCCTGAGCGACAGCCTGTAGTCACTATAGAGACAAGAGAGGTAGGAGATGGAATAGAATTATACGTATCTGATAATGGTCTAGGTATAGATATGAAGCGACACGGTGATAAGCTGTTTGGTATGTACAAGACCTTCCATGGAAATGAAGACGCAAAGGGGGTAGGGCTATTTATTACCAAGAATCAGATAGAATCTATGGGAGGTAGTATAGAAGTGAATAGT
>CAZPDA010000008.1:0-22494 GCA_964585115.1 uncultured Flavipsychrobacter sp. | reverse complement strand
ATGTACAACATTTAAGATCAGTTTCTAATGAAAAAAATAGAAGTTGCTTGTATAATAGACGATGATAGTATTTATGTGTTCGGCCTCAAAAAGATGATCGAGATGCATAATTTATGTAAGAATATCTTAGTGTTCAAAAATGGTGAAGAAGCACTAAAATATTTTAAACCTATCATTACACTATCCGACGCTATGCCTGATGTAATACTGTTAGACATCAATATGCCGGTGCTAGATGGTTGGGGTTTTTTAGAAGAGTTTACAAAGCTAAAACCCAAAATGAGTAAGAAGGTTACTATATATATGGTGAGCTCATCGATACATGATAGTGATATTGAGCGTGCAAGATCTTTTAGTGAAGTAAAGGATTACATAGTAAAGCCTGTAAAGATGGATGATCTAAGAAAATTGTTGCAAGAAGAAAACCTGCCTGAATAGGCAGGTTACAGAGTATGGCTATTAATGAAGCCCATTTGGTTATTTCTTTCGGCTGAAGAAATCGCGCAATTCACGACTCATTTCTTCTCCTTTCTTCTTTAGGTCTTTTAGCTCTACACCCATATTATGCTTGAATGTGTCGAAGTCCATTGCTGAGCCTGATGTCATAGCTGCAACATCTTCAGGACTTTTAGCTATTGGTGTTACTATCCAAGCTACAATGTATACCAGTGATGCAGTACCGAAGCTGATGAATATTAGTATCGCGAATATCAACCTTACAAGTGTTACATCTAGGTCGAAGTGGTGAGCAAGACCACTACATACACCTCCTAATATCTTGTCACTACCATCGCGGAAGAGCCTACGGTTGCTACTGTGACTATACTTAGACTGTTTAGCTCCTGTATAAGGACCCGGTAGGTAGCGTTTAGTAGCAGTCTCTGTTTGCTCTTGGTTGATATCACTAGCACGACCTAAAGTATCCACTACCTTTTGTACATCCTCACCGTCAATAGCATGTGCGCCGGAGTTCAGCCTTATAGAGAATAGCTCCGCTATACGATTCTCTATATCTTGTATTATTTCGTCTTTGCCCTCTTCATTAGCAAATTGTAATTGAAGCGTGCGTATATAATCTGCCAGCTGACTGTAGGCATCTTCCTCAATAGGGATGAGCTGTCCGCTTATGGTTATTTGTATGATCTTCTGCATTGTATTTATATTGAAACGGTTAAGTGATCTACTGCATTACTCAGGTCGTCCCATGTGCGCTTAAGCTGTGCATAGAACTTAAGACCCTGCTTAGTAAGTGAATAATATTTTCGTGGAGGACCGTTTTGAGATTCTTCCCAGCGGTAGTCCAACATGCCTGCATTTTTTAGTCTGGTAAGCAAGGGATATAATGTGCCTTCTAGCACTACAAGCTTAGCTCCTTTCAACTGCTCCAATATATCACTCGGGTATGCTTCCTTTTGTTTTTGGATGATACCTAAGATGCAAAGCTCTAACAGCCCCTTCCTCATTTGCGACTCAGTGTTCTCAATTGTCATCTCTCGTCGTTTATAGGTGCAAATTTATGGTATTTACAGGTACTATGCAAAACATAGTACCATGGTAATGCAAAATAATTTGTTAAAGCAGGTAGTGTAGATAGCATATATGTATGAAAACCAATGATTAAATTAACTTGTAGTATGGTTTTCAAAAAACTTACAGAAGAGGATATTTTATTCTTAAAGTCAATAGAAGGATTGAAACTAGTATCCGTGGACGAGGAAAAGCTGACAGAGGCATCTTCTGATGAGACGGAAGCATTGAGCTTTAAGCCCGAAGTAGTAGTAGTGCCGCAGACCACAGCAGGGGTGAGTGAGCTACTAAAGTATTGCAATGAGCTATCGATACCTGTTACCCCCAGAGGTGCAGGCACGGGGTTGAGTGGTGGTGCATTAGCTGTGCATGGCGGTGTAGTGCTGGATATGAGTGCGTTTAACAAGATAGTCTCAATAGATAAAGAAAACTTTCAAGTAACGGTAGAGCCAGGTGTTATTACACAAGTATTGCAAGAGGCAGTGCAACGTGAAGGCTTGTTTTATCCTCCCGACCCTGCGAGTAAGGGTTCTTGCTTTATTGGTGGTAATGTGTCCGAGAACTCAGGAGGTCCTAAAGCATTGAAATATGGTGTAGTAAAAGACTACGTGCTGAACATAGAAATGGTATTGCCAACAGGCGAGGTGATATGGACAGGAGCCAATGTGTTGAAGAATGCTACAGGCTACAACCTGACACAGCTAATAGTAGGTAGTGAAGGAACGTTGGGTGTTATTACTAAAATAGTCTTAAGGCTGATACCTACTGTTCAGTACGATATGAGTATACTAGTACCCTTCACCTCAGCAATAGATGCATGTAAAGCAGTGAATGATGTATTCCTTGCAGGATATACACCTAGTGCTATGGAGTTTATGGAGCGTGATGCATTGGACTGGGCAATGAAGCACACGGGGGATAACACCATCGACCTACCTGATGATATACAAGCGCACCTGCTGATAGAAGTAGATGGCAATGAGCAAGAGCAGCTGTATAAGGACATAGAAGGCATAGCGAACGTAGTGAGCAAGTATGAGACAGGTGAGGTGCTGTTTGCTGACAGTAAAGCACAAAAAGACGCACTGTGGAACCTGCGTAGAAAGGTAGGTGAAGCCGTAAAAAGTAATTCTATCTATAAAGAAGAGGATACCGTAGTACCCAGAGGTAAACTACCACAGTTATTAAGCGTAGTGAAGAAGTTGGGCGATGACTACGGTTTTCAGTCGGTATGCTATGGACATGCAGGAGACGGCAACCTACACGTGAACATAGTAAAGGCAGGTATGACCGATGAAGCATGGAATAATGAACTGCCTAAGGGCATAGAAAGACTGTTTGGAGAAGTAGTGAAAATGGGTGGTACCATATCAGGAGAGCACGGTATAGGATACGTACAGAAGCGATATATGCATACCGCATTCAGTGAGGTGCAGCTGAACCTTATGAAGCAAATAAAACAAGTGTTTGACCCGAACGGTATTTTGAATCCGGGAAAACTCTTCCCTGAAGGCTAACTTTAAGACTATATTCACAGTAAATGGACCGTCATTTGTACACTAAAACCCGATACACATTCGTTTTTATCATAACTTCGTAACAACAAGCGAAACATACTATGAAAAAAATCATATTTATTCTGGTATTAGGACTATGTGCACAAGCAGGCTTTGCGCAGGATGTGTATAATAGTAGTGGTAGACCTATTGACTCAGACCGTGCGTCTGACAGAAGTAGCAATGACGATGGTGGCTTTAGCACTAGTAAGATAATAGTAGGAGGTTGGGGAGTGTTTGGCATCGGTAGTGGTGTTACCAATGTAGGTGCTACACCTATAGTTGGGTATAGAATAACCGAAGACTTTTCTGCAGGTATTGGTTTTGGCTATCAGTATTTGAGGATTAAGGATTACTTCCAAGTATATGACCCCACTACATATGCAATAGACTACCGTACATTCAATGCGCATTTCTATTCACCAAGCGTATGGGCCAGGTATATTATTTGGAATAATATATTCGCTCATGTAGAGTATGAGCATAATTTCACCTCTTACAAAGAGTATTATAATGACCCAACACAGGTGCCATCTGTAGTAGTAGATGAGAAAACTAGTTATAGTTCCCCATCATTGCTATTGGGTGGTGGTTTCAGACAGCCGGTATCAGATAGAGCCTCTTTTGTTATTATGGGCTTGTATGATGTACTGCAAGACAGATTAAGCCCTTATCAAGGGTTAGTATTGCGTGTAGGTATCAATCTTGGTTTTTAGATAGATATTACTTCTTTATAGATATACGGATATTATTTGTACACCTAGTTGCTGAATGTGTTAATTATCCCATTTTAGCTATTTTCACGCCATGGGTACATCCACTGTGTTATTGATCATTATACTGGGCTATTTTGCTCTGCTTTTAGGTATAGCATTCTATACATCCCGTGGCTCTAACAACGAGTCTTTTTTCATAGGCAACCGTAGTAGTAAATGGTGGGTCGTAGCGTTCGGTATGATCGGTACTTCCTTATCAGGTATCACATTCATCTCCGTACCTGGTAGAGTGGGTGTAGATGGTTTCAACTACTTTGGTGTGGTCATTGGCTTTTGGCTGGGTTATTTTGCTGTAGCTTATATACTACTGCCTATATATTATAAAATGCAGCTTACCTCTATATATACCTATTTGGAGCGAAGGCTGGGGAATACATCTTACAAAACAGGAGCATTGTTCTTCATTATTTCCCGCACGCTTGGTGCAACGTTAAGGTTGTATCTGGTGATAAAAGTGTTGGAAGCATTTGTGTTGCAAGATTTTGGTATCTCATTTGAGATGACGGCAGTGGTGATACTGGCACTGATATTACTATACACATATCGTGGAGGAGTAAAGACCATTGTCTGGACAGATACTTTACAGACCACTTTTATGCTACTGGCATTGGTAGTATGTGTTGTATACATCATGAACTCGCTGGATCTAGGTATAACAGAGACATGGAGTGCTATGGAAGATAGAGGATATACCAAGCTGTTTCATGGGGATATATGGTCTGGCAATAACTTTTGGAAGAATGTAATAGGTGGTGCGTTCATGACCATAGGTATGACGGGTATAGACCAAGAGATGATGCAGAAGAACATTAGCGTGAGCAACTTGAAAGACTCTCAGAAGAATATGATCACCTTCTGCTTTACACTACTTATAGCTAACCTTATATTCTTAATGCTGGGTGGTCTGCTATATCTGTATGCAGATGCTCAGAATATAGCAATAGAAAAAGCAGATGATATCTTCCCGATCATAGCATTGAAGAGTGGTGTGCCATTCATTATTACGGTTTGCTTTATGATAGGGTTGGTCTCGGCACTGTTCCCAAGTGCTGATGGCGCACTTACTGCACTTACCTCTTCATTCTGTATAGACATACTAGGTATCAAGAATAGAAAGGGTTGGGACGAGCGTAAGCAGAAAAGAGTAAGACTTATAGTTCATAACACATTTGCCGTAGCATTCCTTGCTTGTGTGTTCTTCTTTAGAGAGGTGGACAACGGTTCTATAATTGTTGTTTTGTTAAAAGTAGCAGGCTATACCTACGGACCATTGTTGGCATTATTTGCTTTTGGGATATTTACAAAACGAAACGTAAGGAACAGCTTTGTGCCGTTTATCTGTATACTGGCACCAATACTATGTTATTACCTTAAAGAGTATGATACAAAAATACTTGGCGGCTATGAGATAGGTTTTGAGCTACTACTTATCAATACATTAATTACATACTTCTTCTTGTACATCACATCAAGCAAGAGTGATAAGCAAAGAGAACTAACAAAAGCATAGAATAAAACTTAGTAATCTGATATAGTATGACCAAATTATTAATGCCGGAGACGATAAACGATTATGCGGAAAGCATGACCACTCCTGAGGATGACTATCTGGCAAAACTGAATAGAGAGACAAACCTGAAAATAGAAATGCCTGTGATGTTATCAGGACATTTGCAGGGTGCTGCGCTGAAGATGATCAGCAATATGATAAAGCCCCGTAGAGTGCTTGAGGTGGGTACATATACAGGGTATTCAGCAATATGCCTTGCTGATGGCCTAACTGAAGATGGGCATTTACACACAATAGATATCAACGAGGAGTTGGAAGATATGTGTTTTCGTTATTTTTGTGAAGCAGGACTGGAGCAGAAGATCACGATGCATATAGGTAAAGCAGGTGATATAATAGAAGGTTTGGATGAAGAGTTCGATCTTGTGTTCATTGATGCAGATAAGGTGAATTATCCTTTGTACTATGATCAAGTGTTTGATAAGGTACGTAAAGGTGGTTTCATTCTTGCGGATAACGTTCTGTATGAAGGGCAGGTGACCATGCCTGAAGAAGAAAGAAGTAAGAATGCAAAAGCTATGCATGCTTATAACGAAAAACTTCGTGATGATGAGCGTGTAGAGCAAATGCTACTACCTATAAGAGATGGCATCATGATAGCAAGAAAACTAGTCTAGAAAAATAAAAATCGATCGTTCATGCAAAAGTGGAAGTTTACTTGTCTCCTTTTAGTGGTGTCTTTTATAGGGGTGGATCATGCGCATGCACAGAATCCTGCACTGGTAAGAGCCTATATAGCTAAGTATAAGGAGATGGCTATGGTAGAGCAAGTACGCTCAGGTATTCCTGCGGCTATAACACTGGCTCAAGGTATACACGAGACGGGAGCCGGTACAAGCGAACTGGCTGTGGAAGGCAACAACCACTTTGGTATAAAGTGTAAACGTGGCTGGAAAGGACAGACCATGAAGCACACTGACGACCGACCAAATGAGTGTTTTAGAAAATATTCATCAGCAGGGATGTCTTATAAAGACCACTCTGATTATTTGATGAAGAACCCTCGTTACGCGGCGTTGTTCAAGCTGTCTACTACAGACTATGCGGCATGGGCATTAGGGCTTAGGAGAGCAGGTTATGCTACCAACCCTAAATATGCACAAATGCTTATTAAGCTAATAGAGGATTATAAGCTACAAGAGTATACTTATGCTGCACTGAACAATAATCTATACAGTGAGAAGAAGTTTGCAAAGAATGCAGGCGAAGTAGTACCTGAAGATGACAATGGCAACAACACAATAGCTGCTGCTCCTAAATCTGTAGCTCCTGTTGTAACCACCACAACTCCTACACCTGTGGTTGCTAAACCACCAACGACTACTGTCACTAAAACATCAGTAAGCAATAGCGGTATAAAGGTAGAGCAACAAGTACCCGCTGAGGATAGCCCAGCTTATAGAAAAGTAGTAAAGGTGTATGGGTTAAGAGCCGTTTATGCGAGAAAGGGAGAGTCGCCATTGGAGTATGCTATCAGAAACAGTATCAGGTATAATAAGTTCTTAGAGATAAATGACCTGAAAGATGAACCACTACCTGCAGATATGTATCTGTATTTAGATCGTAAACACTTTAAAGGTCCAAAACCGTACCATATGGTGAAGCCCGGAGAGACCATGCAAATGGTAGCGCAGGCGGAGGGGATGCAACTAAAGTCTTTACTGGAACTAAATCTTTTAGCTAAAGGTGAAGAAGCACTGCCCGGTACTACATTAGTACTACAAGAGAAAGCAACAGAGAAACCTAAGACCTGGGCTAACCTTAAAGATGATAAAAGCACAGACAGTAAGCCAAAAGTATCCAGCCCTAAAACACAGAATAGCGGTTATGTTTCTACACAGAAAAGAAACACGACCAATACTAAAATGGCTATAGACTATGTGCACCCTAATGCTGCAAATGCAACAGCTACCAAACCACTTGATGCGGCATCAAAAACAGTGGCAGTAAATACACCACCTGTGGCACCGCCTGCACCGGCATATGCAGTAGACTCTCAGCAGATGGAGTTGAATAGCTTGAAAGACCAGTTTGATAAAGTGCTATATACAGACAATGACGCTAAGCCAAAGGTTGTAAAGCAAAGGTCTAAGCCTATTAAGAAGGATACTGTGGTAAAGAAAGTGCTAGCTAAGACGGATAAAAAAGAGCCTGTAGCAAAACCTATAGACACAAAGAAAGCTGATAATAAAAAAGTAGTGATACCTGTAGTTGCTACTACTACGCCTAATACAACCACTGCACCACCAGTGCCAGCTCCACCAACAACAGCTAAAGCAGATGAACCTGCTATTGATGATAATACAGTAAGGACAAGAAAGGTAGCACCTATAACAAGAGTAGTGGTAGATGGTGATACTGTTGCTAAGAATAAGAAACCGATAGAGCAGGAGCAAGACATTGATACTAAAGTTGCAGATAAGCAAACTGATAAGGTTAAAAAACCTTTGCCTGTGGATCCTACTGCGACAAAGCAAATAGTAGATACGCCTAAGAGTGAATTGGATATGCTAAAGCACCAGTTTGACCAAGCTATATATGCAAGTGCAGATAATAAGCCTAAAGTGCCTGCTACGAAACCAAAGAGTGGTGTAACAACAACTAACAGTCCTACTCAATATTATACCGTAAAGAAAGGTGATACCGCTTTTAGCATTGCCAAAAAGCATAACATCACTATGAGCCAACTAATGGATTGGAACGACTTGGACTTTGGCCCGATAAAAGAAGGGATGAAGCTAAAAGTGAAAGAATAATAGATGAAAAAAGTAACAGTACACGACAAGGATTTTGAGGTTTACTTAGATAGAGAAACGATATGGAAACGTGTACAGTCAATAGGTGCGCAAATAGATAAAGACTACGAAGGGCAAGACCCTCTTTTTATTGGTGTGCTCAACGGTGCATTCATATTTGCTGCCGACCTTTTTAGAGTATTGAACATAAATGCGGAAATATCTTTTGTTAAGCTGGCTTCTTATGAGGGTACATCATCTACAGGAGAAGTAGTGACTGCCATAGGGCTAAAAGAAGATGTGAAAGACAGGCATGTGATAGTAGTAGAGGATATAGTAGACACAGGTAAGACCCTCAGTAAATTCATACCACAAGTATTAGAGCAATCTCCCGCATCGCTTAAGATAGCAACCTTTCTTACCAAGCCTGAAGCTTTGAAGCATAATGTGAAGGCAGACTATGTAGGCTTTGAGATACCTAACAAGTTTGTAGTAGGCTATGGGCTAGACTATAATGGTCAAGGTCGTAATCTTACCGACCTCTATCAGTTGGTAGAGGGGTAGAAGATATGTTCAGGTATGGCTGTAATAATACCTGCTTGTTTTGCTTGTTCAAACAGTTTATTGATGGCGTGTGTGCCTTCCTTTCCAAGGTCTGTAGTATAGTCGTTCACATATAGTTCTATATGCTTGCGCATTACGTCTTCTTCCATCTCTTGCGCATTGTCTTGTACAAAACCTGTAAGCGCAGGGTAATGTTCCCAAGAGTAGGCAAGGCTTGCTTTTAATATACTGTCAACCTTTGCTGCTATTTCAGGATATAAGTCTCTTTTTATAACGATACCACCCAATGGTATAGCCGCATTCATGGTTTGCTCCCACCAGTCGCCAAGGTCTATGAGTTTGGTCAACCCTTTTTGTTGGTAGGTGAAACGACTCTCGTGAATGATAAGCCCTGCATCATATTTACCTGAAATAACAGCTTGTTCTATCTCGCTGAATACTAGCTCTTCTTTTTGCTGTGCATCAGGGAATGCAAGTGACAACAGTAGATTTGCAGTCGTGTTCTTACCGGGGATGGCAATTTTATGATCAGCTATGTTCTTTAGGTCCAGTGGTTCTTTAGCGATCAACAATGGACCAACGCCTTTACCCAATGCACTACCTGAGTGTAGCAATGCGTACTTATCAACTGTGTGTAAGAAAGCATTGTAGCTAAGCTTAGTAATGTCTAGCTTGCCTTCGGCAGCCCAGTTGTTGAGTGTCTCCACATCTTCAAGCACGGGCTCAAAAGTGATACCATGCGTATCCATCTTCCCGTTTATCATTGCATCGAAAATGAATGTATCGTTCGGGCAAGGGCTAAATCCTATCGTCAATTTCATGTGGTAAAATTACTTAAGCATCGTCAAACTACACTATCCAAATTGAATACAACGCATACTCAATGTACCGTGCACCCAGCTCATATACGGATGTGTTACAGCATCATTATCATCACTCACCGCCATTGCGTAGAACAATGGTAAGAAGTGGCTAGGCTCAGGGTGTGCTAGCTTCATTAGCGGATTGCTATTAATGTCTATAATAGACTTGTGGTCTTTTTTCTCTAACAATTGTTTTAGGTGCTCATCAAAGTTTACCGCCCAGTCGGCAGGTTGTGCATGCTCGTTAGGGTTAACGGCACCAAGATTGTGCGTAAGGTTCCCACTACCAATTATCAGCACGCCTTTTTTGCGAAGTGCTTTCAACTCTTTCGCCAGCTCGTAATGGTAGCTGAAAGGTTTTCTGTAATCGATGCTTAGCTCGAAAGTAGGTATGTTAGGCGTTGGGAATAGATTCTTCAAAGCGATGAATCCACCATGGTCAAATCCCCATTCGGTATCCCAACCCACTTCCGTTTTGGTTATCATCTTTTGCACCTCTTTAGCAAGTGCCGGATTGCCGGGAGCAGGGTATTGCACCTCATAGTATTCCTTAGGGAAACCATAATAGTCGTATATCATCTTTGGTTGCTCAGAGCCATTTACAAAAGTGCCTTTTGTAAGCCAGTGTGCAGAGATGAGGATGATAGCCTTAGGTGTAGAAATGTTCTTCATATGTGCCGTAAGCGTTTTTCCATATTGGGTGTACTCTACTGCATTCTTAGGGTGTCCGTGCCCTATGAACAATGAAGGCATTAATACGCCATTGTCGTCCAAGCTGCTCAGCTCTTTGGCCAAAGCACCTGTACTTATGATACCTGAACCTGCTAATGTGGTCATACCTAATAGTTTTAAAAAATCTTTCCGCTCCATACCAAGAGTATGATTGATGTATATACAAATGTACTCAACTCCTATGGTATAAAACGGGTCGCTATACCCGAGTATAGTTATAAAGTAATGTTATTATATGAACACCAGTTCTTTACCAACCCTATGTGGTGCTTCAAATAGTTTTTGGTGAGGAATATATTAGACCAATCGTTGAACCTTTGAGACTGTACGCCTAAGTAGAATATCCATATAGCAAGTGCTGAGGCAGGTACTAGTTCTCGTTCTTCTTTACTTAATGGTGTGATGCTTTCGTAGCCCTTGTACAGGCTGGCTAACTTTTGTTCGTAGCTGTTTTTATCCACCTCTATGTTGAAGAGCTGCATGGAGCAATACGCTACATCCAACACTTGCCAGCCATTACCACAAAAATCAAAATCAAAAAGCGTGATGTTAGAGCCATCTGCAATGCTCATATTATCATACCAATAGTCTAGGTGAACAGCACCATGTCTTATATCACCTGCTTGGACAAAGGTTTCTTGCAGATAGTCCTGTGCTTTGACGATAAACTGTAGCTCCGGTAGGTCTGCTGAGAAATATTTGAGTGCGTAATGGTAAGGTTGTTTTACTAGCGTATCAATATTGTAATCGATACGTTCCAGCTTTAAGTTTAATGAGGCTTTATGTATCTGTGCCAAGTTCACACCCATTTGGTAGCAGTCTTGCTCTGTTAGTTGGCGTATCTTCTCGCCTTCCGAAAAAGAGAAAAGAACACCGTAACGTAAGCCCTCAGGAGCGAGTACTTGTTGTATATATGTGCCCGATGCATCAGCTATGGGGTAGGATATAGATAGGTTATTTGCCTTTATAGTGTCTATGAACCTCAATTCCTCTTCTATCTCTTTGTCGCTGCGCCAATTGTGGCAATATAGTCTGAACATATACCTAGCCTCGTCGCACTGTATACGGTAGGTATGGTTGATGCCTGTTCTAAATACTTCGCAAGAAAGGTTTGATAGTCCGTATTGAGATTCGATATATTCACCCAATAGTTCAGGGGCAACAATAGAGCTTATTGCAGGAAACGTGTTCATTCTATAAATGGTTGAAAGGTAAAAGTACAAATGTTGGGTTGCTCAAGGCATAAAAAAGACCGACAAGAGTCGGTCTATAAATATTTTGTCGGGAAGACTGGACTCGAACCAGCGACCCCTTGTACCCCATACAAGTGCGCTACCGGGCTGCGCCACTTCCCGTAAGAACTGCTAGTATAGGTCAGCAGTAATAAGTTTCAAAAACTCTGAGCGTGTTTCATTCTTCTCAAACTGTCCGCTAAAGGCAGATGTTGTAGTAACGCTGTTTTGCTTAGATACTCCACGCATCATCATACATAGGTGCTTTGCCTCTATCACCACAGCTACACCTTGAGGATTAAGCGTTTCTTGTATGGCATCCAATATCTGGTGTGTCATACGTTCTTGCACTTGCAGTCTGCGTGCGAAGCAATCTACTACTCGAGCTAGTTTGCTCAGTCCTGTGATATAGCCATTGGGTATGTATGCGATATGCGCCTTGCCAAAGAAGGGCAGCATATGGTGCTCGCACATAGAGTATAGCTCTATGTCTTTTACAATTACCATCTCGCTATAAGACTCGTGAAACTTAGCAGAGTTCAGTATCTCTTTAGCGTCTTCATTATATCCCTGTGTGATGAACTGCATCGCCTTAGCCATCCTTTCCGGGGTTTTCAATAATCCTTCTCTATTGGGGTCTTCACCTATCAGCTCTATTGCTGAGCGATAGTTGTCCATAAGTGCTGATGTGGTAGCCTCGTCGTAGATCTCATTTTTATTATACGCCACAGGTAAAAATTAAGGTCATTAAGAAAGTAGGTAAGACAAATAGCATGTCTTAATTGTTGTTAGCCGAAGTACTCAACGTATATACGCGGAGTCTCCTGAAGCTTAACGCAATGTAGCTGAGCACCGTTCTTTTCGATGTGAGGCTTCAACTCATTCCATATGCTTATAGCAAAGTTCTCTGCACTAGTGAACTTCCCTTGCATAAAATCTACGTCCATATTCAGGTTTCTGTGGTCTACGCGTTCTACGATAACATCTTTTATAAGATCGCCCAGCGTTTTTGCATTGAAAACAAATCCCGTTTCAGGGTTAGGCTCTCCTTTTATCGTTACAAACAGCTCATAGTTGTGGCCATGCCAGTTTGGGTTGGCACACTTTCCAAAAACCTCAAGGTTTTTCTCTGCACTCCAGTTATCGTTGTACAATTTGTGGGCAGCATTAAAATGCTCAGCACGTGTTAAATAAACCATCTTCGTTTAAATTATCCCGCAAAATTACCTTTACATAATGGTTTGTACAAAAAAACAGTTATTTGTATCATGAATATTTTGCTAATAACCGCTACAGAGGCTGAAATAGCCCCATTGATAAAACATATACAGCAGGAATGGAAGTGTGACGAAGACGGTATTTTCAATAGTGATGCCGCAAACCTGACCATATTGCAGGCTGGTGTGGGTATGGTGGCTACTACATATGCCTTGACCAAACAGTTGGCAAAGCGTAAGTATGATCTTGTATTGCAGGCAGGGGTAGGTGGGAGTTTTAATAGAAACCTGAAACTAGGAGATGTAGTATGCGTGCAAACAGAGCAAATAGGAGACCTTGGAGCAGAGGATAATGATAAGTACTTAAGCATGTTCGATATAGGGCTGGTCGATAAGCATGAATACCCTTTTTCTGATGGTAAGTTGCTGAACAGTAACGATATAGAAGATGTAGGCCTGCCCCGGGTAAGCGGTGTGACCGTGAATACTGTGACGGGAAGTGAACGGTCTGTTGCGACCATGGCAGAACGCTGTGGAGCTGATGTAGAATCGATGGAGGGAGCAGCATTACATTATGTATGCCTGATGGAAAAAGTGCCCTTCTTACAGGTGAGGGCTATATCCAACTATGTTGAGCCAAGAAACCGCGATGCATGGGAGATGGGGTTAGCTATAACAAAACTGAACCAATTTTTAGTGGAATATTTAGCCAAACTATAGTAATTGAATACTGAGTATTTTTGCTAATGAATATTGTGTTCAAGTATTATTAATTGCTTTTCTTTTGTTTATACATGATTCATATTTGATATTTCTGTGCCAAAAAACGCATCATACTTTACTCTAAATTAATTTGCATACTTCATTTTCTTAATTATTTTTGCTACCATTCATCTTAAACTAAAACAACAGAATTGTGGCGTACGAAAACAAAAACTTTGGAGATAACCGTAATAATGAGAGCCTGTTCAGCAAGCGTATAAAGGCTGGAAAGAGAAGAACTTACTTTTTTGATGTGCGTACTACGCGTGGTAACGACTACTTTATCACTATCACAGAAAGTAAAAAGCGTTTTGACGACAACGGTTACGACAGGCACAAAATGTTCCTGTACAAAGAAGACTTCAATAAGTTTATTGCAGCTTTGAATGAAACTGTGGATCACGTGAAAACAGAATTAATGCCTGATTTTGACTTTGATGCTTACAATCATGATCAAGACCAAGAGCAGGGTAACTACTCTGAAAACAATAACAACAGTGAGGCTAACACAGATAGCTCTTACACTAAGTCTGAAGAGAATGTTGTTTCTACAGTTGCTGAATCTTCAATAGTTGATTCTGCTGATGATAGCAGCGTAGAAGACTGGAAAATATAAGTTACACTAACTAACATTTGAATGTAAAAAGGATGCACATTGTGCATCCTTTTTATTTATCTCGAAAGTGTGTTATTTGATGTTATTGTTGTTGATCTGCTTGTTGTGCAGGCTTTTTCATGATAGCGTATACCTCTAGTGCAAAACCTAGTAGGATAAGGATAGGCGCTACCGTTACGCGAGTAGAGCTGTATATCTCATCGTAGTTGAACTGGTTAGGGTCAGGGCTTTTACCACCTGCCATCAAAACAAAACCTAGAAGGATAAGGAGTACGCCTCCTATCATCAACATATAATTGCTCTTATCGAACAAGAATGTTTGGTTATTATTATTTGCACTTCCTGTTGTGCTTTTTGATTGTACTTTTTTAGTTGCTGACATAATAAGGCAAATTACAAAAGAATATTAATATAGATCGTCTACGCGCATTTTCAAATACTTTAGCACCGAACGGTGTGTGCTTAGTACTGATATTAAGATACCAAGGATCACCATTCCTACCATCAACCCACCTATTAAAGCAGGATCGCGTAGTGTTTTTAGAGACGGTAGTAAGTTCTCTGCCGAAGAGATAACTAACCATAGCCCGCCTACAGCTATTATCCCACTTATGAAACCATTGAGTATGGCTCGTTTATCAAACGGTCTGGAAATGAACCACCTTGTAGCACCTACCATCTGCATAGTCTTTATCAAAAAGCGGTTGCTGAACATGGCCAAACGTACCGTATTGTCTATCAATATTACCACTATGATGAACAGCAAAAGCGATATGCCACCTAATATGATGCCTATCTTCTTAAAGTTGCTATCCATTTTATCTACAATAGTATTAGGGTAAGAGACCTCCCTTACAATATTACTCTGCTGTATGAATAGTTTTATTTTATCCAAGCTATCCTTGTTCACATAAGAGGAGTGTAGCTTCAATATGATAGATGAATATAAAGGATTGAAGTCTAGAAGGTCGGTAAAGTCCTCACCGCCATTCTCAAAGAATATCTTAGCTGCTTGGTCTTTAGTGATGACCTCAGCATTCTTCACAAAACCTTGCTTCTGCAATACCTTATGCAGGTTATACATCATCTCATCACGCGTATTATCATGCAGAATCACCTCTACTTCCACGTCTTCTTTAAAGACCTTGGTAAGTGCCCGCCCGTTGATCACCAACCAGCCAAGTGTGCCCAATAAGAAGAGTACCAGAGATACCCCGATAATGGCATATATATAGGAATGTGTAGACTTTTTTTTCTTGCCGTAGGCCATAATATTCGTTGACGCTCAAAAATATAAAATAAAGGCAGAAATGCCCGATGTGCTGAGCTGGTATTAATATTTTAACAAATACAGTGTAAGGAAGAGATATTATTAAGAATATCTGTTAGCACCACAATCAAACATTACTATCTTAGCTGCACTATATAGAGATATGCAAGACCTAAGTACATTTTTTTCAAACAAACATTTTATTGAATCCAAAGCTCAGGGAACATATAACCCTATGCAGCTTGGTGCAAAGTTGAGCTTTGCTACTCAAGATAACTTTGAGATAGGGGATGCGGATATTGTGATAATAGGCTGTGGAGAGCGCAGAGGTGAAGATAGAAGTGCCAAACATAGTGATGCTCCGGATACCATAAGGGAAGAGCTATACAAAATGTATGCGTGGCATGGAGAAGTAAGTATATGTGATGCGGGGAATATAGTAGAGGGGGCAACTGTAGATGATACACGCGCCGCACTACGTACCGTGTTGATGGAGCTAAGAGATGCAGGGAAGACGGTATTAGTGATAGGTGGGTCTCACGACCTTACGCTACAGCAATATGAGGCCTTTAGCCAAACGGGTAGACTAGCTACAGCTACAGTGGCAGATATGCTGATAGACCTGGAAGAGACCGAAGGAGTGACTTCTAAGGGGTTCCTTATGGATATGCTGACAGAAGAGCCGAATTTTATTTCGCATTATAGTCATATCGGTTTCCAAAGTTACTATGTTCAGCCCAAGATGCTGGAAACATTGGATAAACTCCGTTTCGATTTCTTTAGGCTGGGTATGGCGAGAGAGCAAATAGAAGAGATGGAGCCGGTATTGCGTTCCAGCGACCTGTTCAGCTTTGATATATCTGCCGTTAAATATTGTGATGCTCCTGTAAATAAAGAAGGCTCTCCGAATGGCTTTGCAGGTGATGAGGCTTGCTTACTGACCAGATATGCAGGTATGAGCGACAAGCTGACCTCATTTGGTATATATGGCTATGATAGTTATAAGGACGAGTATGAGATGACGGCAAGACTTATATCGCAAATGGTATGGTACTTTGTAGATGGCTACTTGGTACGTAAAACAGAAGCGCCGCTTACTGATGAACAAGAGTATATATCTTATCATGTAAGCTTTACAGGCCATGATACTGTATTTAAAAAGAGTAAACGTAGCAATAGGTGGTGGATGAAACTACCTAATGAGAAATACATAGCTTGTAGCTATAATGACTACCTAATGGCAAGTAATGGTGATATGCCTGAACGTTGGTTGCGTGAGCAAGAAAGGCTGGTATAGCGAATTGATACAAATAACGTAATTTTGCATACAGACAGGCCACCCTATGGGTGGTCTGTTCATCTTAAAGAGCCTATGTTAGACAAGAAGGGGATAATACAAGACGAAGAAACCGCAGTATTGGTAGGTCTGATACACAGCAGACAGACTGAAGAGCAGGTATTGGAATATTTAGACGAATTGGCGTTTCTGGCAGAGACGGCAGGAGCTACTACTGTCAAGCAATTCTTTCAGAAGCTACCACATCCTGACAAAAGAACTTTTGTAGGGAAAGGTAAGTTGCAAGAGATAAAAGAATATGTACATAGCAGGGGAGTAAACCTTGTAATATTTGATGACGAACTTACCGGTTCGCAAATTAGTAATATACAGAACGAGCTTGGCGTAAAGACTATAGACCGTAGTGACCTGATACTGGATATATTTGCCAGTAGAGCGAAAACAGCGCAAGCAAAGGTGCAGGTAGAGCTGGCACAGTATCAATACATACTGCCAAGGCTAAGAGGTATGTGGAAGCACTTGGAGCGTCAAGGAGGAGGTATAGGTACCAGAGGCCCGGGTGAAACAGAGATAGAGACCGATCGTCGTATTGTTAATGATAAGATAAACCTATTGCGTAAGCGACTTGCAGCAATAGACAAACAAGCTGCCACACAGCGCAAAGATAGAGGTACTTATGTACGTGTGGCATTGGTTGGGTATACCAACGTAGGTAAGAGCACACTAATGACCTTGCTTACCAAGTCTGATGTATTTGCAGAGAATAAACTCTTTGCAACATTGGATACCACTACTCGTAAAGTAGTTTATGAGCAAACACCTTTCTTGCTGAGTGATACCGTTGGGTTTATCAGAAAACTACCACACCATTTAGTAGAGAGCTTTAAAAGTACACTTGATGAGGTGCGAGAAGCAGACCTGCTTTTACATGTGGTAGATATATCTCACCCTGCATATGAAGACCAACTGAATGTAGTAAAGACTACACTACAGGATATGAAAGCCTATGATAAGCCAGTGCTGACCATATTCAATAAAATGGACCTTTATGAAGAAAGGATCTTTGATGAGTGGTTGGAAGAGGAAGTGAAACAAGATCTGCTGGCACAAATGAAAAAAAGATGGGAAAGTGACACTGAAGGAGAATGTGTTTTCATATCGGCTACAGAAAAGCAGAATATTGAGGAGCTACGTGCTGTATTGCTAAACAAGGTCAAGAAATTATATGAGGATAGATATCCTTATATGACCCAGTTTTACTAAAAAACAGAAGATTAATATCTGATTAATATTTTGCTGAGGACTTTCTTTTTTCTCATATAGATATTATTGCTATTCCATTTGGTTAATAAAAGCTGTATTTTACTAATAGCTTTTAAAAACAACCAATATATGAAGCAGTCAACAAGAGAACTGTTGGTTACTACTAAGGTTGCGCAAAGTTGGCATGACGATTTTGACCGAAACGTAAACGAGTTGATGGATCTGTTTAGCAAAGTGGATGATGAGAAGCATGTAGATAGTGCTACCGAATTGCTGAATGTTTATCACAACACTACACAAGAAGCTCAAAAGTCTGCCAAGCGTAAGAAGATGGTACAGAATGACCGTCCTTTTGAATTCTTAGTATTTCGTAACTAACTTTTAAAACAACGGATTATAAGTAGAACTTTACTTTTTAATTCTTCTTTATTGCAAGTATAACTGATGTGGAGCAGCCCATGCATTTCCCTTTATACATCGTTATAGCTATTTGGCAGTGAATGCTCTGTTAAGTATAGCTTTTTAAGGATTGTCTTAACAATTGTTTTAGGCGGATAATAACTGCTAAAAGCTACCTTTGTTTCTTAACGATTATATTCAAGTACTGAATCATTAATTAAGAGAGTAGCATGAAGCGCCTGGCAATTTTAGGATCAACAGGATCAATAGGGACGCAAGCACTGGAAGTAGTAGCTGCAAACCCTGACCTGTTCCAAGCAGAGATACTTACCGCAAACAGTAATGCACAACTACTGATAGAGCAGGCTAAGAAGTTTAAGCCTAATGCAGTAGTTATTGTTGATGAATCAAAGTATAGTCAAGTAAAAGAGGCGCTTATCATGGAGCCTGTAAAGGTATTTGCAGGTGTATCAGCATTGGATGCTGTGGTACAGTGGGATAGTGTAGATACTGTACTAGCTGCTATTGTAGGGTTTGCAGGTTTGTCATCTACCCTTGCCGCTATTGATGCAGGTAAGCGTGTAGCATTGGCTAACAAGGAAACCTTGGTAGTAGCCGGAGAATTGGTAATGAGGAAGGTGATGGAAAAAGGTGGGGAGATAATACCTGTTGATAGTGAACACTCAGCCATATATCAATGCCTTGTAGGGGAAGACCTGAATAAGATAGAAAAGGTGATACTAACTGCATCAGGCGGACCTTTTGTGGGCAAGAAGCCTAACTACCTGCTAAATGTAAAAGCATCTCATGCACTGCAACATCCTAACTGGGATATGGGGGCTAAGATCACTATTGATAGTGCTACTCTGATGAATAAAGGCTTGGAGATGATCGAGGCTAAGTGGTTGTTTGGTCTTAAAAATGAACAGATAGATGTAGTGGTGCACCCTCAATCGATCATACATTCGCTAGTAGAGTTTGTAGATGGCTCGCTTAAGGCACAAATGGGTTTGCCTGATATGAAGCTGCCGATACAGTATGCTATAGCTTATCCGCATAGAATAAAGAATGATTTTAAGCGTTTTTCATTCAGAGATTATTCAAAATTGACTTTTGACCGTCCTGATTATAAAACTTTCCGTAATCTTGCACTCGCTAAAGATGCTATGTTTACGGGTGGAAATGCCCCGTGTGTGCTAAATGCAGCTAATGAGGTGGTGGTAGAGGCCTTTTTGAAGAATAAAGTAGGCTTTATTGAGATGAGTGACATTATTGAGAAAACATTAGCGTATATTTCGCCTATTGAGCAGCCTTCGTTGGAAGATTATCTGCAAACGGATAAAGAAGCCCGTGCCTATACAGCAGAATTAGTTAAGAAGAGCCAGATGGCTTATTAAACTATTTGACACAATAAGAAAATGCAACTAAATACCATATTCCTGATGGCAGGTTGGGCAGTACAAGCTATACAGCTTATTGCTGCACTGTCTATACTTATAATTTTACACGAGTTCGGTCACTTCTTTTTTGCTCGTTTGTTCAAGACGCGAGTTGAGAAGTTCTACTTATTCTTTGACTTTTTATTCCCTTTCCCGGGATTACTGAATTTCTCTCTATTCAAGAAGAAGAAAGGAGAAACAGAATACGGTATCGGTTGGTTCCCAATGGGGGGCTATGTAAAGATAGCCGGTATGGTAGATGAGAGTATGGATAAGGATCAGATGAATAAACCGCCTGAGCCATGGGAGTATCGTAGTAAGAAAGCTTGGCAAAGGTTGTTCATCATGCTTGGTGGTATTATTGTTAATATCATCACGGCAATGGTCATATATTCAGTGGTATTTGGTGTATGGGGAGAACAGTATCTGGTACCGGAAAAAGCAACCTATGGTATAGCTGTGGATAGCCTTGGAGAGAGTATAGGATTAAAGAATGGCGATATATTAATAGGTACTGATGGTGAAAGAGCTGATCGCTATTCTCGTATCAGGTACGATATGATTATCGGTCAGGCTAAATCATTGTTGGTATTAAGGGACGGACAAGAAGTAAGTGTTGACATACCTGAAGGTACAGTGAGACAAATAATAAAAGGTGAAGCTGCTATGGCTACTTTTAGAGTGCCTTTTATTGTAGACTCTGTTTTCGATAATTCTGAAGGTAAGCGTATGGGGCTGCAAAAAGGTGATAGCGTTATTGCACTGAATGGGCAACCTATTTATTTCTTTGATGAGTTTAAGAGTAGAGCTAAGAACCTTGCCAATCAGCCAATAAAAGTAGATGTTGTAAGAAATGGTAAGGCAATGTCTTTTGCCGGAAATATGCCTGATAGTTCAAGGGTAGGTGTAGCTGCAGATTTAGACGTGACGAAGTATTACAGCTTTGAGAAGGTGAGATATGGTCCGATAGAAGCGATAGGTAAAGGCTTTTCTTATACCTATAAGAAGTTTGGTGAGTATATGGATCAATTCAAATTCATATTTACAAGTAAGGAAGTGAAAGCATCAGAAAGCTTGGGTGGTTTTGCCAGCTTTGGTAAAGGGTTTGATAAATCCTTTGATTGGAAAAAGTTCCTGATGTTCACCGCATTTATCTCTATCATACTAGCATTCATGAACTTATTACCAATACCTGGTCTTGATGGTGGTTATGTGTTCTTCCTGCTTATTGAAATGATAACAGGACGCCAGGTTAGCGATAAGGTGTTGGGTATTGCTAATACTATTGGGTTGGTGATACTACTAGCGTTAATGTTGTACGCTAATGGTTTGGATGTATTCCGTGCTCTGAAGTGATTCTTATAATTCAAATATCTCTTTAGCCACTTTGTAGGTGTTGCAATGAGCATCTACAATGTGGCGTACAGAGGGAGAATATCCTCCGCCCATAGCTACCGTTACCGGAATCGCTCGCTTTTTACATTCATTGAAAACGAGAATATCGCGCTCGCGACACTCTTCTATTGTCACTTTTAGCTTGCCAAACTTATCGGTCTCTAATATATCAACGCCGGATAGGTAGAATATATGTTGTGGCTTTACTCTATCTATTAGCTTTGGCAAGGTGTCATTCAGTATTTTCAAATATTCTTCTCCTGTAGTACCATCTTTTAAGCCAATATCAAGGTCACTATTCTCTTTTCTGAAAGGATAGTTGTGTGCGCCATGCATGCTAAAAGTGAACACCTCTTCTTTACCTTCAAATAAAGCAGCACTACCATTTCCTTGGTGTACATCCAGGTCTATGATAAGAGCTTGGTCAATGATATTATTATGAAGTAGATAATTTGCAGCAATAGCAAAGTCGTTCAATAGGCAAAAGCCTTCTCCTTTATCCGCAAAAGAGTGATGCGTACCTCCTGCCACGTTGAGCGAAACTCCATACTCAATAGCATGTCGGGTACAGTCTATAGTACCTTGGCATATTCTTATTTCACGCTCTACCAACTCTGCTGATAGTGGAAACCCGATGGCTCTCATCTCTCGGTAGGTAAGCTCCAGATTCTTCATGCGTGTCCAGTAGTCTTCGTCGTGTGTGAGGAGAATGGTCTCGTCGTCTAGGGGCTTGGGGGAGAATAGGTGCTCTTCGGTAATAATACCCTCACGTATGAGCTGCTGCGGTATCAGCTCGTATTTCTCCATAGGGAAACGATGTCCTTCGGGCAGAGGGTGTGCATATATGGGGTCGAACGCTATCTTCAGCATGGTCAAAATTAACAGAGTTGCAAAGTTATTGTTTATAAGCTCTTAATATTTGGGTAATAGTCTGTATTGTCAATAGTTCTTTTGTATTTTTGCAGTTCGCTCTTTGATATAAGACGACTCTGGGGCCGACTGGTTTTGACAGCATAGGGCAGGGTACGTAAGCATGTCGTGCGTTGTGTAATTAGCACGTAAATCTGAATGCTCAAACTTTCAAATGGCGAATCTAATTACGCCATGGCTGCCTAATCAGAGATTAGCGTAGTCATTTTGGCCGCAGACAGCTTTTCTCCTGTTGACGCTGCTGCCGCCTAACTCAACCTTCAACAGGATAGCGACCGTATGGCCATGGTGCGATCGTGAAACTTAAGTGGCTGGATAATATGTTGGTTCGTTCGGTTCCGGACTATTATC
>CAZPDA010000007.1:0-28399 GCA_964585115.1 uncultured Flavipsychrobacter sp. | reverse complement strand
CTCTTGTATATAGTGGTTCTCCATCTAAGCTTGTTAATACAGCCGTTATGGTAGCTGTACCTGTTTTTGAATATTTTGGTATTAAAGCAGGGCAAAAAGCTATAAAAGCAGTAGCCAGAGATGTAGTGCTTGGCTATGCTAAATGGAAAGCGTTAGAGCTAGGGTATAAGGGCGTTTATAGTTACCTCAGGTCTAGAATGAGAAGATCTTAGTTCTTATCATGTATTGCTAATATTGGCACTTTGCTTTTTTGCACTAATGCTTTTGTATGGCTTTTGTGAAATAAGCTTTCAAAGAAGCTATGCTTATGTGGCGTAACAACTAGAAGGTCTATCCCGTTATCGTCTACAAACTTTAAGATACCTTCGTTGATATCTTCACTTTCAATATTGTGATATTCCGGAGAGATAGGCTCTAGTAATTCTCTTAATTGAGCCATTTCATATGGCGTATCAGTAGAGTAGCGCTTGTCTTTATAGTCTACATTAAGGATATGTAGCTTGGCGTCAGCCTTATTTACAACTGTCATTAAACGTTCTGCAGGTAATGCTTCTGCTACATTCTTATAATCGCATGCAAAACACATGTTCATCTTATGTTTATATACAGCATCGTCTGGTACTGCAATGACAGGACATGGTATATGGCGTAATGTATTAAGTAAACTGCTGCCCAACCAAGAGTATCCATCTTCAGTGGTGCTATTTCCTACAACTACTAGCCATGGGTTTACTTCGTTCAAATAGTCTTTGAGTGTCTCTGTAATATCCCCGTAAGCTATATAGCTACTAATGCTAAGCGTGCTAAATTTCTCTTTTAGCTCCTCTAGTAACTCTGCCATGCTTTTATCGGCAATATCTTTACCTTCTTCCATAGGAATGATAGGCATTGGATTGTCATTGAAAGCGACAGGAATTGTGTAAGAGTGTACTATTGTTAGTAAAGAACCTGTTGCCTCGGCCATTTGGCAAGCATAGTGAACAGCATCTGTAGCAACATCAGAGAAGTCAGTAGCAGTAATAATTACAGACATAACAGCATGTTTTTTTCAGCGAAAAGTTACTGAAAAAACGACTGTTATAAACACTGATTAATGATTATATAATGTACTATTTCTTTTTCTTGCGTGCAATGCCTTCTACAGCTTTGATGCATACGTGGCCAAAGGTGGTAAAGATGATCTTGATATCAAGCCAAATACTTCTGTTCTTAAGATAGTATATATCCCACTGTATGCGTTTGCGTAGTTCACGCTCTATGTTTATTTCTCCAATATACCCTTTGATCTGAGCCATACCCGTCATTCCCGGTACCGATTCATGTCTTAGGTTATAATAAGGGATGAATTGAGCATAGTGTTTAGTGTGGAACAACATGTGGGGTCTAGGTCCTACGATACTCATATCTCCTAACAATACGTTGAAGAATTGAGGTGTTTCATCTATATGTGTAAGTCTTAGAAATTTTCCTACAGGTGTTATTCTTTTGTCGTTAGCAGTAGCTTGCTTTTTGTCTGCATCATCGTTCACATGCATAGTGCGGAACTTAAAGCAGTCAAAAGACGCTCCTTTATACCCGGTTCTCTTTTGTATAAAGAATACAGGACCTTTAGATGTAAGTTTGATCATGAGTGCAACTATTGGATATAGCCACGACATTACAAGCAACAAGAAAGTTAGAGACACGACAATGTCGACACCTCTTTTAATTGTAGCATAGTATGATGATGGTTGATAAACCATATATCTATGGTTTATTTCTCGAAACATCTCACGTATTTCAGTTATGTCAGACTGTTGGGCAGACTGACGAGAGGCATTAAGATTTGGTAATTTTATTACAAATGGTTGTTCCATTTAACAGGCTCCGGCTTTTACGCTTTCACTTACAGCAAAAATCGTGTCAAAAATCAAAAATTGCTGCAAATGTCCATATTTTTTTATTATTTAGGTAACAATTTATTAATATATTTTTCATAAACCTTATTCCAGAATATCATGGAGAAGGTTGTATAGTATATAATGCCAGCTTGGGTTTGTAGGGCTGCTTCTTGCATTAAAAAGAAGAATGAAGCCACGTGAAAGATAAGAAATACAGGTGTATAATTAGTTTTTCTTATGTGAAGAAAAGGTGAAAGTGTGATTAATAGCATACACAAGAGTCCACCTATACCTATCATTAGTAGAGACTGGAGAAACATATTGTGCAGATTGGCATTATGGTAAGGAGAGTAGCCAAACCTTCCAGGTGTGCGCATATTCCTTAAACCATAGTCGGCCATACGTTCATTTTGTAGGTCTTGTGCATCTCCATTGCCTGCTCCTGTGAGCCATAGGTTATGTTCAGATATATTTTCAAATCCCATTCGCCAAAGAAATACTCTAAGCGTAAGGTTGCTAAAATCACTTTCTATAACTTCTGTATAGTCGTCTTTAAAAGAAAGACTTAGGTCTGTAGTTGCTACACTTTCATATCTATTGCGAATAGGGTTGTCTGTGAACACTACTATAGCAGTAAGGATAGAAGCATACATAGTAATGAGTATCAAATGAGGTTTTGATATCTTGTTGATGGCAGAGCGTAGGTATATGGGTATCAATAATAAGAAGAATAACAGTATAAGTGTACGAGATGACAAGCAAATAAAGAAGACTACTTGTAAGATGATGATGCCTAACCGCAAGAACCGTTTAGGTTTAATGAATGTGCTTTTCCATGGGTAAAATATTAGTAATGATATAGAAAGAATAGAGTACCAAGACTGATATACAGCGTTAGCATTCAGTCCTTTAACAAGTGGATGGTAAAAGAAATGACTTAGGTCGGGATCTTTTGCCCAAGCTATTGTAGCCTGCCCAAAACTATATAGTGATATGGCAGTAATACCTAATGCAAAGGATAAAAAGACTTGTTCAGTTTCTTTTCGCCCTAGTTTCATCCCGGCACCTATAATTATAGGGAGGATAAAAATGCTAATCTTAGATTGTATGTCAAAAGAAGACTGAGCTTTATTATCACTATAAAAGAAGCTAACTACATGTAGTATAAAGAAGACCATCCATACCCATAGTGCTTTTCTTTTTACTATATTTTTTAACGTACTCTTATAATTTAATTGAATAACCCACGTTACTATCAGTAAGATAACGGCTATACTACTTGCTATATATGGAAATGGAATAGAGAATACCAACAGGCACAATGCCATATGAGGCAATGATCTATACCAAGATGGTGTTTGCATAGTGGCAAAAATAGTTGAATTATATAGTAATTTTACCGCTTTTTCATAATTAGCACAGTGTGAAGAGTAACCTCCTAAAGAAAATATTCTCATCAGGATTGCAAGCAGTGTCAGTTCAGATACTGGGTGTGTTGTTCTTTATTATTATTTCTTACTACCTGCCTAAAAACGAATTTGGGATTATTGGGTGGTCTAATGCGACAGCAGTATTGCTAACTACAGCCCTAAGTTTTGGCTTGGAGCAGGTAGTTATCCGTCGTATTGCAGCCTCTGATAGGTCTGACTGGGCAGCCGCAGCATATTTATTTCATGCTTTTGCAGGTTCTATTATAGCCTTTTTAGTCCTAGTTACGCTATCTTGGATATACGGAGAATCTAGTGAAAAGCTGTTCTATTTACCGTGGTTTTTTGCAGCACAGGCAATTATATATATAGGTATACCTTTAAAGCAGTTTCTGAATGCTAAGCATAAGTTTGCTCCATATGGCATAATCGCTATTATTAGTAACATCTGCAAGATCAGTTTGGCCTATTATGGCTTGCATAAGCAGATGCTATCTGTTGATACAGTATATAAGATATTAATACTGTGTGCTGTAATAGAACTGGTAGGGTTGCTGGTTTATGTCTTTACTAAAACATCTTTCAGGCTAAAGTTTAAATGGATAGCATATACTAAACTGATAAAAGAGTCTGTGCCACAATACATTGCGATGGTGTTTGATACCGGGTTGTCGCGTATTGACTGGATATTGTTAGGATGGATAAAAGGGAATAATGCTGTTGGGGATTATTCGTTCGCTTACCGAGCGTATGAGCTTACAAGGTTGCCTATTACTGTTATTGCTCCTATACTCATAAACGTGTTTTCCAGAATGCTAGTTAACGGTAATAAGCTGGATGAACAAAAGCAGTCAACTGTACGTAAGCTGTATACAGTAGTTATATTTTCTTCTATGTTGATGCCGTTGGTCTTAAATATGCTTTGGGCACCAGGCTTAGATTGGGCTTATAATGGGAAGTATGGCTCTGCTAACTCCACAGAGTTTTTGCTTTTGTCACTATGTATACCTTTCCAGTTTACGATCAACTTATTATGGACATTGACTTTTGCTAGTAAGAAATATAAAAAAGTAACCACTATAACTATTATTACAGCAGTGGTTAATTTAGTGCTTAACCTGATCCTTATTCCGCTTTATGGTGGACTGGGAGCAGCAATAGCATATTTGCTGACTAATATTGTACAAATGGTAGGCTACTATACTGTTGTTGAGAAGCAAATAATGCATTTCCCTCTTATATCTTTATACTTGTTCTTGTTTGTTGGTGTAGCTGTGTATTTTGCCAGTGTAAGTATTACTGATAATATTATGATTCAGTTACTATTGGCAGTAAGTGTGTATATAGGCATAGCTATAATGTCAAAGCAGGTTAATAAAGAGCACATACATACACTGAAGGCGTTTTTAAAGAAATAATGAATATACTCTTACTATGTGATGAATACCCTCCGGGAAGGCATGGCGGGATCGGTACGGTTGTACAGATGCAGGCACGCGAAATGGTGCGCCAAGGGCATAAGGTAACAGTTGTAGGTTTTTACGATTGGGGGTATGGAGGTGAGAATGAGTTTGAAGATCAAGGTGTTAAGGTTTATCGCTTTCGCCGTGGTTTAGCATCAAGCTTACTTAAAAAACAAGATGCATTACCAGTAAGAGCAGTATATCGTTTATTAAGAACTACCAATATTTTTCAGCTAGACATAAAGAATAGCTTACATAGATATTATGAGTTTGTAGAAAGGCTGATTGGAGAATATCATATTGATATTATAGAGATGCCTGACTACAACGACTATGTACGTTTTTGTAATAGCTATGTCTCTTTCCCTGAGTTTTCTGTTCCTGTAATAGCAAAGTTACATGGCTCTCTTACTTATATAGGGTATATGAATGGTAAAGACATACCTCCACACTGGCAGCAAATGGAGCATGATATTCTTTTGCAAGCAGATGCCGTGTGTAGCGTGAGTCATTATAGAGCTGATATAGCTAATAAGATAGGCGAGTATAACGGGGAGATTGATGTCTTATATAATGGAATTGACACCTCAATAATAGGAGACTATAATACGAAGTACTCTAGTAGGATAGTCTTTACAGGCTCCCTCACAGAGAATAAGGGTATTTATCAGCTAATAAAAGCATGGAATATAGTTAAGGACCGCGCTCCTGATGCGGAGTTGTACCTGTTTGGTAAAGGACCTATAGAACGTATAAGAGAAGGGTTGACTGCTACAGCTAAAAGTTCTGTGCATTTTAAAGGACATGTAGATAGAGCTAGTCTATTTCAGTATTTGGGAGAAGCTCAAGCAGCGATTTTCCCTTCATACGCAGAAAGTTTTGCTTTGGCTCCCATGGAAGCAATGGCCTGTGGTATACCTATCATATATACAAGTAGAACATCAGGCCCTGAATTGATAGTCAATGAGGTAGATGGATTATTGGTAGATCCGGGTGATGTAGAGGCTATCGCTTCTCAAATACTCAAACTGCTGGGAGATAAAGATTTAGCAAAAAAGCTAGGCTTAGCGGGAAAGAAAAAAATTGAAAAAGATTTTGATATAAGTGTAGTAGTAGCTAAGCATATAGAGTACTATAAGCAGTTATTAGTAAAGTATGGGTAAGCTTAAAAACATATTCTATAACGTAGATTGGTCTTTACTGCTTTTTTTAGTTGGGATCACATATGTGAAGCTATACATAAAATTGGTTGCTGTAGTACTATATGCATGCTATTTGATATTTAAAAAGGTAAAGTTCTATAAGCCCAACCGCTTACATTATTTTTATATACTTATCATAGTATTTGCATGTGTAGTAGCAACCTTAAATGGTACAATACATAAGCTCGATTATCAGTTTGCATTTGCAGTGGGTATTCTACAGTGGCTTATTGCTTTGGCAGGAGCATACTTAGTGTATATATCTATTATTGATAAAGGGAAAGAGGAAATACTCAACTTATTTAAGGTCTTCTTTACTGTTAATGCATTTATTTCGTTTGGGAGTTTAGCAGTAATAATAGTAGATATGAAAGGAGCATTCCCGTATTGGGCGTACTCTTTAAAGTACGGTATATCTACAGGTGATTATATAAGGGGAATATTTGGAGATAGCTCTATTGCCAATGCTACAGTATGCGCTATGGGGGCATTGTATTTCTTAAGATATAAGCAGCTCTTGTGGGCAGTGCTGTGTATGTTTACAATGCTTTTGTGCACTAGTAATATTACAGTACTACTGTTTGTTCTGATGTTAATTGGGTTACTGGTTTTAGGTCGTTCCGTGAACAAAGTGCAGGTTTTTAAAGTGCTGATACTTACAATGTCTTTATATCCTGTATTGTCGATACAGAATATGAGTTATATAAAACTCATGATATTGCGGACTACTTCTGAAGATTACATGCTTGGGTTAGATAAGCTACTATTTGGGAAGGGAGACATTACGCTTATTAAGGAGAAAAAGAATGCAACATTTAATCCATATTATAATGATGTTAAGCTAGGTAACTTAAAAGCTTTGCTTAAGACTAATACTTATTATAGCAATAATGTGCCTAGAGACAAGCCGGTGTTTGCACCCAAAGAGTTTTATGTAAATATTGATAAGTACCGTGCCGATATTGATGGTCAACGACGCAACTTAAGCGGGGAAGTATGGAGCTTAAAAACAGGAGATAAACTATTTGCGCTATATGGTTTCACTCTAGATCCATTATATGTAGGCGAAGGAAGAAATTTATGGTATGATGATTCTGCTAGTTACCTCACTTTAAGAAGGTCAAGACTACCAGGCAAGCTTTATTCTCATTTGCAGACCTACTATTTCAGTAGAACGAACTATTCTTGTTTGTTAACAGGTGCGGGTATGGGAAATTTCTCATCTAAGCTGGCAATAAAGATGACGGGACTAGGTCTGCAAGGAAACTACCCTGAAGGGAAGGTCTATTTAAGTACTCCGTTTGCTCAATATCATTTTCATACATTGATATATTATTTAGCGTTGCATGCCGGAGCTCATACTATTGCTAATATGCCTAATAGTGTTTATAACCAACTTTTAGGAGAGTATGGGTTAATAGGTCTGCTCTTATTCTTGTTGCTATATCTTGGCTTTTTTTGGAAGAATAGAAAAAAACTTAGACCGCTTCTCCCGCTATTGCTACTTTTGCTCCTGTTGTTTGAAGTAGAGTATTGGTTTGAGGTATTATCATTGACCATAGTTTTTGAGTTGATGATATTCAGCGAGCTCTACACCAAAACAGAGCATGAGTAATAGACCATCCATAACGGTATTGATGCCTGCATACAATGCAGAAGAATATATTGCGGAGGCAATAGATAGTGTGTTGGCGCAAAGCAATACCGACTTTGAGCTGCTTATAATAAATGATGGCTCTACTGATAGTACCGAGCAGATAATACTAGGCTATACTGATCCTCGTATCAGGGTACATACACAGGCAAATGCAGGAGTAATAGGCGCATTAAATACAGGCTTGCATTTGGCACAAGCAGATCTTATTGCTCGTTTTGATGCCGATGATGTATGCTACCCACGGCGTTTACAGGTGCAGTACGACTTTATGATGGATAACCCAGACCATGTATTGGTGGGTAGTGCTTCTGATTATATTGATAAGGACGGTGAGTATCTTTTTGAATGGCAGCCACCTGCATATACCAATGAGGAGTTGAAAGCTATTATTAATGAAACTTCTCCGTTCGATCATCCAGCTATCATGTATCGTAAGGATGTAGCTATAAAACTAGGAGGATATCCTAAAGGAGCTATACATTTTGAAGATCATTTGTTCTGGACGCTCTTCTTTAAAGAAGGTAAGCTTTGTAACCTGAAAGAGCCATTGATCAAGCACCGCTTCAACCCCGCATCGGTAACTATAGATGAAAAATGGCGTGGTCCTGTTTTTAAAGAGATCAAGTACAATGCCATCAAGCAGGGTTTTATCACAGAAGAGGATGCGCAAAGGCTCAAAGAACTACTTGCCACACAAGATCTTAAGGTTTATAAAGAAGCAGCATACTATAGCATGGTGGGCAAAAAATACTTGTGGAATAACTACAAACCCAAGAAGGCAAGGGCCCATTTGGCTAAGGCTATACGCATTATGCCATCGAAAGCCGAACCGTACATCTTATATTTGCTGTCATTCATGCCTGCTGGGCTAATAAAGTCCTTGTATAGCAAGGTGAAAAAGTAATTGATACCATTAATGAAAGTAGCATTCATATCTCGTGCCACTTTGTATAGTACGCCGGGTGGCGATACAAAACAAGTGGACATGACGGCAAAGTATTTAAGAGAGATTGGTGTAGAGGTGGATATATATCCTACTGACAAGGTTATCAATTATGACGAGTATGACCTGCTTCATTTCTTCAATATTATCCGTCCTGCTGATATCTTAGGGCATATAGAGAAGACCAATAAGCCTTATGTGGTATCTACGATCTTCTTAGATTATGGTGAGTTTGAGAAGAAGACGCGCGGTGGTGTTATGAAGTGGATGAACAAGATATTCAGTGAAGACCAGATAGAATACATAAAGGCTATTGCCCGTAGGGTAAAGAATGGCGAGAAGATTGGTAGCAAGAAATATTTGCTTTGGGGGCATCGTAAGTCAATAAAACACATTGCTAATAACTCGGGCATACTGTTGCCAAACTCTGAGAATGAATATCGTCGTTTTGAGAAGAAGTACAGTTTGTCGCATTCCTACCATGTTATCCCTAATGGTATAGATACTAGCGTGGCAGATAGAGTTAGCCAACATAACCCTAAATATGAGAATGCTATACTATGTGTTGCTCGTATAGAGGGGCGTAAGAATCAGTTGAATCTTATTCGCGCGTTGAATAATACAGGCTATCATGTACAGATACATGGTAAACCATCGCCTAACAACATTGCTTATTTTGAGCAGTGTAAAGCCGAGGCTGCAGACAATATCCATTTCTCAAACTGGTTGACGGAGGAAGAATTGTACGAGATGTATCACTCAGCAAAGGTGCACATCTTGCCAAGCTATTTTGAGACAACGGGATTGTCGTCTCTTGAAGCGGCTGTGATGGGGTGTAATATAGTAGTGACGGAGAAAGGTGATACCCGAGATTATTTCCAAAATGATGCATGGTATTGCGACCCTGATGATCTTGCATCTATAAAAAAGGCTGTTGATGACGCATACAATGCACCATACAACGAAGAATTCAAATCGCGTATTTTAAGAGAATATACATGGATGCGTGCTGCCGAAGAAACATTGGCAGCCTATAAGAAAGTATTGAAAGATTAATGTTCTTTTGTATTGATACTCATGAGTAAGAAGTTGAACATAGGGATATTAGGTACCCGCGGTATTCCCAACCGTTATGGAGGGTTTGAGCAATGTGCTGAATATTTGGCTGCAGGTTTAGTAGCCAAAGGGCATAGGGTATGGGTATACAATTCTCACGATCATGAGTATAAAGAAAGTGAATGGAACGGCGTGAATATCATTCATTGCTACGATGCTGAAGGGAAGTTGGGAACAGCAGGGCAGTTCATCTACGACCTCAATTGCATAAGAGATGCGCGTAAACGTAGCTTTGACGTGTTGTTGCAGTTGGGGTATACAAGCAATAGCATATGGCATAAACTATGGCCTAAGTACTGCAAAAACGTAGTGAACATGGATGGGTTGGAGTGGAAACGCTCTAAGTACAGTAAGTACGTGCAACGCTTCTTGAAGAAAGCCGAGGCTTGGGCAGCACTTAATGCAGATGTACTGGTGGCAGACTCAGTAGGTATTGAAAAGTATCTGAAAGAGGAATATAACAAGCCCTCTCATTTCATTGCATATGGGGCTCCTATTTTCAAAGACCCTAAAGAAGGGATGCTCGAGAAATATGACCTAAAGCCTTTTGAATATGATATGCTCATAGCCCGCATGGAGCCTGAGAATAATGTGGAAATGATCATTAAAGGGCATGTACTTAGTGGTACAGGTAGACCTTTGTTAGTGGTTGGTAAAACCGATAATGACTTCGGTCAACACTTGGTTGGCCTATATGGTGATCGAGAAGACGTGCGTTTCTTAGGTGGTATATATGAGACGGTCATCATTGATAATTTGCGCTATTTCTCACACCTATATTTTCATGGTCATTCAGTTGGTGGTACCAATCCTTCTTTGCTGGAAGCAATGGGCTGCAAAGCACTGATTGCTGCTAATGATAACTTGTTCAATAGGGGAGTGCTTGGCTTAGATGCTTTATACTTTGCTAACGAAGAGGATATCGTAGATATAGTTAGAACTACGCCGCTCAAGAAAGACCACGAGCAGTTGTTACAAAATAACCTCATAAAAATACGCGACCAGTATAATTGGTCGCGCATTGTAGATGAATATGAGCAAGTACTATTAGCGGCTGCCCGCTAGTACTTATTTTTTAACTGTTGCTTCTTTGAACTTGCGTATCGCATTTCTGGTAAAGTCGCTCAATACCAATGTGCCGCTGATGCCTGCACGTGCGTCAAGCAAAGCATCCCAATGGTCTGTTCCTTGCCAAAAAACTTTCTTAAGTTCTGTCATAGCCTCAGGGCTGCTTTTAGATAGCTTGCCTACTAGTCGGTCTATTGCACTGTCCATCTCTTCTATTGTAGGATAAACTTCGGCATAAAGACCATTCTCCTTAGCCCATGTAGCACTGCGCCACTCTGTTGCATCTATAGATAGCTGAGAGAAACAAGACAGGCCTACTTTACGTTCTACTGCTGGTCCTACCACAAAAGGTCCGATACCTACCGCAAGCTCACTGAGCTTAACAGAAGCATATTCGGTGGCAAAAGCATAGTCTACAGATGATGCAAGACCTACACCACCACCTACGGCTTTACCTTGTATACGTCCAATGATCAATTTAGGACATTTGCGCATAGCATTGATGACCTTAGCAAATCCACTAAAGAAAATCTTACCTTCTTCCTCATTACTGATAGCTACTAACTCGTCAAACGATGCACCTGCACAAAATGCACGGTCGCCTGCACTTTTCAGTATGATGACTTTAACTTCTTCGTTGTTGCCAACTTCTGTAATGGTATTTGCCAGCTGGTTCAATATAGTACCCGGTAGCGAGTTGCTTGCAGGGTGGAAGAACTCAACGGTAGCCACACCATTCTCAATATTACTACTTACGTATCCGTTTGTATTATCTGCCATTATATACAGTTGTTTATTCTTGATTTCTTTTCTTGACCATTGTAAGGATCGTTGCGATAGCTACTGTTTCTCCTGTTTCGTCATACACGTCTACAAGCCATCTTACTATTCCTTTTGCAACGTCCTCTTCACTGCGTTTTTCTTGATCGGTCTTTTGCTTACAAGTGAATTTGACACCTATCGTCATACCCGGATATACAGGCTTTGTGAAACGACACTCATCTATACCATAGTTAAGCAATACAGGACCTTTCTTAGCATCTACGAACAAGCCTGCCGCTTTAGATAAGATGAAGTATCCATGAGCTACTCTTCCTTCAAATATAGTACCCTCAAGAGAGGTAGTATCCATGTGTGCATAGAAGTTGTCTCCGCTAACGTTTGCAAAGTTCGTGATGTCAGCTTCAGTAACGGTGTGTTTAGCTGTAATAACAGTATCACCTACCTGTAGGTCTTCAAAATGCTTGCGGAAAGGATGAACCTCTGTTTCGTTATACTTACCACCTTGCTGATACTGGTTGGTTACTTTAGTGATAGATGTAGGCGAACCTTGGATTGCGGTACGCTGTAGATAGTGTAATACACCACGCTTACCGCCCATCTCTTCACCACCACCTGCACGGCCAGGGCCACCGTGTACTAGCAATGGCATAGGTGAACCATGACCTGTACTTTCTTTAGCACAGTCTGCATTTAGTATAAGTATACGTCCGTGCATGCTTGCTGCACCTAGTACAAATTCTTTAGCGATGTTATCATCCGCAGTTACAATTGAGCATACCAATGAACCCTTACCCATCTTAGCTAATGCTATTGCATCGTCTATAGTGCTGTAAGGCATGATGGTAGATACCGGTCCAAATGCTTCTATATTATGGCAGTCCGTATTATTGAATGGATCGTTATTTAAGAATACCAATGGTGGTAAGAACGCACCTTTCTTTTTATCTGCACCTACTACCTCAAAGTTCTCTACATCACCAATAATGATCTCTTGAGTTTTAGAAAGCTCCTGTACTTTTTCAAGCACTTCTTCTCTTTGCGATTGACCGGCTAGAGAACCCATACGAACACCTTCTACACTCGGGTCACCAATAGTAGAGCCTGCAAGACGCTTGCCTAAAGCTATTTGCACATCTTCTACCATATCAGCAGGTACCATTACACGGCGTATTGCCGTACATTTCTGTCCTGCTTTAGTTGTTATTTCTCTTGATACTTCTTTTATAAAGATGTCAAACTCAGGCATGCCGGGTTTTACATCTTGTCCCAGCACACAGCAGTTTAGAGAGTCTGCTTCCAGATTGAAAGGGACAGCTTCTTCTACTAGTCTCGGGTGAGATTTTAGCTTTCTTCCTGTAGAGGCAGATCCTGTAAAGGTTACCACATCTTGATTCTGTACTGTCTCTAATATGCCTCTCGCCGAGCCGCATATTAGCTGCAAAGAGCCTTCAGGTAGTATCTCAGACTTAATGATCTCTTCGAATACAGCCTCTGTAAGGTAAGAAGTAAGTGTTGCAGGCTTAACGATAGCAGGTACTCCTGCCAATAGGTTTACTGCTATTTTCTCCAACATACCCCAAACAGGGAAGTTGAATGCATTGATGTGTATTGCTACACCTTCCCTAGGCACCATGATATGATGACCCATAAAGCTTCCTCCTTTTGATAAAGGAACAGCGTCACCATCTACATAAAAACGTTCATCAGGAAACTGACGACGAAGACTGGCGTTAGCGAATAGGTTCCCTATACCACCTTCTATGTCTACCCAAGAGTCTGCTTTAGTAGCACCTGTATATCTGCTTATCTCGTAGAAGTAGTCTTTCTTCTTTAGCAAGTACATTGCTAATGCCTTCAGCATCAATCCTCGCTCGCGGAATGTCTTTTTGCGAAGAGCTGGTCCACCTACTTTCCTAGCATAGTCCATCATCGCACCAAAGTCTAGTCCGTCACTGCTGGCCGTATATATCACATCTCCGGTTATGGCATTGTAAAGCTCAGCACCACCATCGGGAGCAGTTACCCATTTCCCTTCAGCATAGTTCTTTAATTGTCTTACAGACATATCGTATATTTTCTGATTAGTTTAGAGATTTATTTAGCATATACTGCTAAAAGCGATTGCAATTTAAGACAATTGCTATGCAAACAGAAAACATCGAAAAAATGAGATGCTACTCTTCGTCTACCCCAAATTGTTTTAGGTGATGCCATGCATGTTTGTATAGTAATTGCACCCACATGTCATAGTCTAGTTCTCCGAAGAATGGATTCATTAGCTTTTTGTCAGGTTCTTTATCGAACAGCTTGAAGAAATCAGATATTTCTTGCCTGAGTTCATTACAAGCATCATTGATGTTCTCGTGTTTTGGTGGCTCAGGGTCATCTGGCAAAAGACTATTCGGAGTATTCTCTTTGAATGGCTTTTCACTCATTAAAAATGCTTGCATTTTCGGCACGTACTCTTCATCTGTGATCAACTCATAGATGTCTTTGCCATTAGCTTGCCTAAAAGAATAACTCATATGCTCTATCATTTGGGGTACATTCATTTTCCCAAACTTAGCAGGAGTATCAGTAGGTATTGAGCTTACCAATGGCACGAACTTGTTACGTAGGAATGCAGCTTTTTTATTCAGGTTTTCCATTTAGAATAGTTGTTTGATAAGTGATTCTTGGCTTATGCCCTCTGCTTCAGCTTTATAATTGCGTACGATACGGTGGTAGAGTACCGACATAGCTATTGCTTGTACATCCTCTATATCAGGAGAGTATTTGCCCGATAATAGGGCATGACATTTTGCACCTAATATTAAATATTGAGAAGCACGTGGACCAGCCCCATATGCAATGTATTGTTTAGCCGTTTCAGGAGCATTATCATTACCTGGTCTCGTTTTGTGCACTAGCCCTACTGCATACTCTAAGACATTATCAGGTACGGGCACTCTTCTTACCAACTCTTGGAAATAGGCTATCTCTTCAGCGGTTAGTACGGTTTCTAACGTTACGTTACCAGAGCCGGTAGTATTTCGCACTATAGATACCTCCTCTTCAAAGCTAGGGTAGTCTAATATTACTTGGAACATGAAACGATCTAGTTGAGCTTCAGGTAACGGGTAAGTACCTTCTTGCTCTATTGGGTTCTGAGTTGCCAATACAAAGAAGGGGGTCGGCAGCTTGTACTCATGTCCTGCAGCTGTTACATTTCTTTCTTGCATAGCCTCTAGCAGTGCCGCTTGTGTCTTAGGAGGTGTACGGTTTATCTCATCGGCTAATATGATGTTTGCAAATACAGGACCTTTAATGAATTTAAACTGTCTGCTTTCATCCAATATCTCAGCTCCTATAATATCACTAGGCATTAGGTCCGGTGTGAACTGGATACGCTTGAAAGATAGGTCTAATACATCTGAAAGGGTCTTGACCAATAATGTCTTTGCCAAGCCCGGCACACCTACCAGCAAGCTATGTCCATTACAAAGTATGGATATGATCAGTTTATTGACAACATCTTCCTGCCCTACAATTACTTTTCCTATGGTCTTTCTTATGTGTTCGTATTTTTCCTTAAGTGCGTTTGCCGCTTCTTGGTCAGAGGTGTATGATTGCATATTAGTATTCTATGATAAATAGTATTCAAATATAGAAAAGTGGATATGAATAAATGTTGACAGTCTGTAGACTGTGTCTTTTTTAACATTTACCTTACAATCAGTAAGTTCTGTTATTTTACAGTTTTAAACAAATACTAGATATGGCAGATATGACGATAAAAGAGGCACAAGAAAAAGTAGATGAATGGATAAATACCATTGGTGTCCGCTACTTTAATGAGCTGACCAACTTAGGTATATTAATGGAAGAAACAGGTGAGCTGGCAAGACTTATGGTGCGGAAGTATGGAGAACAATCGTTCAAAGACAGTGATAAAGATAAAGAGCTGGCAGATGAAATGGCAGATGTACTTTGGGTGCTCTTATGTTTAGCTAACCAAACAGGTGTAGACCTTACTGCAGCGCTACAAAAAAACTTTGAGAAGAAGACTATAAGAGATAGCGAACGACATAAGAACAATGAAAAATTGTAATGTTATTGATTACCAGTGGTTAATAAAGCTTTGGTTTGAGCTCCAAATGGCAAAAAAATGACAAATAATAAGTTGATTATGTGAACTAAATGTAAAAAGTTGGAAAAGGTTTGTTAACTTAACACTTTGAAATATTAACCTCCTAAATTTTTTAGAATGAAAAAAATCTACTCTTTAGCGCTATTAATGGTTTTAACTGTTAGTGCTTTCGCACAGCGTACTATTAACTATGAAGTTACACTTGCTTCTCCAGCTTCAAGCCAAGTAATCACTCCTTCTACTCAATTTACTATTGATGCGGTTATTAAGAACTTAGGTCCTGATGCACTAGTAGCAACAGATAGTACCTTTTACTTTTTGAGCTTAAGTGGTTCTTACTTACCAATAAATGGTGGTGTGTTTTGGAATAGATGGGGTAGAACTATGAATGTTAACGATACTATCCATGTTACATTCTCTGGTTTAACTTTAAACTATAGTCAAGATGTTGACTCTAACAGAACATTGTGTTTTAATGCAATACCTAGCTTTGACGGTGGTGGCGTAGATACAATTGCTGATAATGATTTAACTAATAACTCTGGTTGTGTTACTATGCTATTTAAAGCTGCTACTACAAGTGTAGGTCAAATTACAGCTACTACTAATGGCTTAAGTACTGCATCAATCTATCCTAACCCTGCACATGGTAATACTACTGTTAATGTAAATATGGCTAATACTGCTGATGTTTATGTTAAAGTATTGGATGTTGTTGGTCGTACAGTTTTGACTACAGAAAAATCACGTTTGACAAAAGGTGAGCACAAGATCAATGTTGACCTTAGCAACCTTCAACCTGGGTTATATATCTACCAAGTAAATATGGGTAGAGATAAGTCTTCAGGTAAGCTACAAATCAAATAATTCATTTTTATAATGATAAAAAGGCTGCTCATTGAGCAGCCTTTTTTGTGTATGCATATGATGTAATTTGTACTTTTGTGGTCACACCTAATCAGGTAAATATGATATTTTCCTCACAGCTAATAGAAGATGCAGTTAATGCTTTTGCAAAACTGCCGGGTATAGGTAAGAAAACTGCATTGCGTATGGTACTGCACTTAATGCAACAGGAAGAAAGTGATGTAGATGCTTTTACTAATGCTGTAGGTACTATGCGTCATGAGATCAAGTTTTGTAAAACCTGTCACAATGTATCAGATGGTGAAGAGTGCTCTATATGTGGAAATCCCGGACGTAATAGGGAACAGGTATGTGTGGTTGAAAACCTACGCGATGTAATAGCTATAGAGAGCACACAGCAATACAATGGAACATATCATTTGCTTGGTGGCATACTATCTCCATTGGATGGTATAGGCCCAGAGCAACTTAATGTAGACTCTTTACAAAAACGTGTTGAAGGAGATAATGTCAAAGAGTTGATAATGGCTTTGAGCCCTACAATTGAAGGAGATACGACAGTTTATTACATAGCAAAACAATTGAAGGAAACTTCTGTACAGATTACTACTATAGCTAGAGGTATCGCATTTGGTGGAGAGTTGGAGTATGCCGATGAAATGACTCTAGCCCGCTCTATCGCTAAGCGTTTGCCAATAGATAATTATGTGTCTATTAATAACGACTAAAGCTCTATATCTCCTTCAAAAACATAAGTTGCCGGTCCTGTCAAGATCACATCATGTATTAGGCCTTGTTCATTTCTTTTAAAAGATACATTTAGTTGTCCGCCTGGTGTTTTAATGTCCGTACTTACTTCTTTGTCTTCAGGGTTGCTGGATGCTATTGTTGCCGCTGTTACACCAGTGCCACAGCTTAATGTTTCATTTTCTACACCACGCTCGTATGTGCGTACTGATATGCCACTTTCAATACGTTGTACGAAGTTTACATTAATACCCTTAGGTTGGTATCTATCTCGGTTGCGTATAGCATTACCTTCTTTATATACATCTAATGTATACACATTATCACTCCACGTAACGTAGTGTGGAGAGCCTGTATCTACTTCTGTATGGTCATCAAAAGCTGAAACACTAGCTACATCTTGCATTTGTAAGCTTACACGTCCATCATTATGTACAGTAGCGGTATGGTCTCCATCAATAGCTATGAATTTAGCTTCGTTTGTTATAACGCCTAAATACTTTGCAAATGATGTGATACATCTGCCGCCATTACCACACATAGTACTTTCGTTGCCGTCAGAGTTGTAGTATACCATTTTAAAGTCGTATCCTTCCTCAGGCTCCAGTAGCATTAGTCCATCAGCGCCAATACCAAAGTGTCTGTCGCATAAAAATGCCACTTGTTCTTGTGTTAAGCTAATAGCACCATCTCTGTTGTCTATCAACACAAAATCATTTCCAGTGCCTTGATATTTATAAAAATGAATATTCATCTTACTATTTATTCTGAATGATAATTTCTGCTTGCGAAGTTATGGCTTGATTACTTATCCCATTTGTATATAATTGAGAACGCCATCTTGCATTTCTCACTTCGCCATTTACTGTCGAGTGTAGCAGTTTATAGTCTCCAACCATATACCCCGGTTGGTAGAAAAGGAATATCCCATTTGTTCCTCTTGTGCCTGGAGTATTATATTGCCATATCTCATATGGCAATGCTCCAGCCTCATTGGATACCGTTGTTATTTGGTCTGGTTTGCCATATTTTAGAAATACTATACCTCTATCTGTTTCATATCCTGGTTTTATCCGAGAGCCATATTCTTTATTAACGCTTCTTACCTCATCAGTAAATTGTTTCCATCCTTTCTCCGGATTGTCAGGGAATCTACTTTTCCAGAAGTTGTAGAGGAAATAACGCATGTAAGTTACATCAGGTCTATTAAGAAATCCATTAATGCTAAGTTTCTCAGTTTCTGTACTTATAGGGAGTAGCATTTTCATGATAGCCATAAGCTGTCGTGTATCATATTTAGAGGCAAACGTAGAACTAAGGTCAAATAGCTGCACACTCACAAATTCTGAGTCTATATAATTACTGTCAGTTGTTAATTCAATCGGGTTTTGATTAACACGTTGGAAGAATAGGCTTTTTTCAGATAATCTGTTACCTGCTTGGTCACTTACATATATATTCAGGTAGTAGTTGCCCGATGGTAATGGTCTAATATCAAAATTGCCTAAAATAGGTAATACTACACCTGCATTGATTGTGTCTATTGAGCTTAGATTGAATACAGAACCTTCTCCCTGCTTTTTTGAGATGTAGGTTTTTTGTATCAAAGGTAGCATGGCTGGTTCTAGCTTTTGCGTGTTATACACCTCAACGTAATAATGAAGTAGCTTTCTATGATTATCTAAAAAGTCAGCACTTAAGGGTACTTGTGTTCCATTATTTTTGCTGAACATGCCTCCTATATCTACGCTGTAAGTTGTATCTAGCAATTGTAGGTCACTGAGGAAAGGTTCTGTTTTACCTTTTAATACAGCTATAGTCTCTTGGTAAGAAGTACTATCCATTGTATGGAGGTCTTTAAGCTTTACGCTGATAGTAACATCTCCTACAGGTAGTAAATAGCGGTGTAAGTCCAGAATATTTTGAAGTTTTGCAGCTTTGATAGAGTTAGCTGGTGTTGTTTTTAAGATATACTGGTCGCTAACTATAATGCCCGTGTCACAGCTTACTTGTATTTGTGTCAATATCTTACCCAACCACACTCCTGTGCTATCTTGGCGGTATTGAATACTTTTAGCTCCTACTTGCCAGTATAGTTCTATATACGGTCTTGGAACAGAAGTGTCCGCAGACATATAGAAGATGGTGTAAGAGGGAATAATGTTAATTGCAGATGCTTGTACGGAAAACAATAAACTTATTATACATATCCTAACCCAACGTTTCATTTTTCATTATTTTTCGCAAATTACTTAATTAGAATTGTTTACACGGTATGTCAAGAGTCATAAGTTCGTTTCTTCCCTTTCCTAATATCAGTTGGTGGAGCTTAGTACTATCATCCGACGAGTTGGTATTAGATGCTGCAGAGCATTTTGAGAAGATGACCTATCGTAATAAATATTTTGTAGCGGGTGCTAATGGCACGATACAGCTAAGTATACCCTTGCAGCGTGGCAGAAACCAGCGAGCGGCAATGAACAACGTTTTGCTGAGCAATGATGAGCCTTGGCAAGTACAACATTGGCGGGGTATAGTGTCTACTTATAAGCGTGCTCCCTTCTTCGAATACTATGAGTATTCCTTAGAGCAATTATTCGGCAAAGAGTTTAAAACACTTACCGAATTTAATTTGGCATCTATCAATTGGTTGATAAAACAGCTTAAGATCACCGTTGATATTCACATTGCAGACACCTATCGCCGTGAGTATGAGGAGGCTATAGATATACGCAAACAATTGAAGCCCGGTGCCGAGAAAAAGAAAGAGCTTTCAGGGTTCTATTACCAAATGTTTGAGGAAAGAAACCAATTCACTCCAAACCTAAGTATGCTAGACCTTCTATTCTCTGAGGGCCCTAATACAATCAATGTATTAAAGCAGAATAAGGAAAAGATAGAAGAGTGGGTTAGCTACGCTCCTTAGCAAACTTGCGCATACGCCATACTCCGTACATGGCTTCTTGTACTATGCCTTTACTCATTTTAGATACACCCTCTTTACGGTCTATAAAGGTTATTGGCACTTCCGTTAGCTTAAAGCCTAGCTTCCATGCACGATACTTCATCTCTATCTGGAAGGCGTAACCGATGAACTGTACTTTATTAAGCGGTATTTCCTTCAGTACTCTGCGCCTGTAGCATACAAAACCCGCAGTAGGGTCGTTAACCGGCATCCAAGTGATCATTTTAGTATAGAAGGCTCCACCTTTAGATATGAATATTCTATCCCAAGGCCAGTTTACCACCTTACCACCACGCACGTATCTTGATCCGATAGCCACATCCGCTCCGGCAACACATGCTTGGTGCAATCTTAATAGGTCGTCAGGGTTGTGAGAGAAGTCTGCGTCCATCTCGAATATATACTCATATTCGCGTCTCAGTGCCCATTTAAAGCCAGCTATATATGCTGTGCCTAAGCCTAGCTTTCCTGTGCGTTCTATCATGTGTACTTGCTCAGAGTACATTTCCTGTAGCTTTCGTACTATATCGGCAGTGCCATCAGGAGACCCGTCATCTACCACCAATACATGATAACTCCCTGCAAGTGATAAGACTTTTAGGATTATCCGTTCGATGTTTTCCTTCTCGTTGTATGTAGGTATTATTACTAATTTGTCCAAAACGGGCAAAAATTAAAGGCTGAAAATAAGAAATAATGCTAAACCGTCAGCAAATACATTAAAGTTTTGTGCCTATCTTCTTCAACTTCATGTGGTTTAGTATCTCTGATATCTTTTGTTTTGTGTGTAATGGGAAATCAGCCTGCATCATCCAGTCGTAATACTGTGGCTCTTTAGTGAAGACATCCTCCACTTTTTTGCCTTTATGCTTACCAAAGTTAAATATAGGTTCTCCATCCTTCAACACCATTCTGCGTGCATAGTCTACAAATTCATTGGCGTTAGTGAATTCGTGCAATGCTTTTACATCATTATCCAGATTCTCGTATCTGTCCAGTTGTGCTTCCAGTATCTCAATAGTGGCGTCTATATCAGCTTCTGCACTATGGGCATTTTCTAACTCTTTTTGGCAGTAGAACTTATATGCTGCTGATAGTGTACGGCTCTCCATTTTGAAGAAGACCTGCTGCACATCTACCATACTGCGCTCTGTAAAGTCTACATTGATACCCGCTCTTAGAAACTCTTCTGCAAGCATAGGTATGTCAAACTTGTTAGAGTTATATCCGCCAAGGTCACAACCTTTCATCCAGTCATATACTTGCTTGGCAATATTTTTGAACGGTACACAGTCTTTCACGTCTTCATCACTAATGCCATGTATCGCTGTAGTTTCAGCAGGTATAGGCATACCCGGGTTCACACGCTTCACCATTTTCTCTCTGCTACCATCCGGGTTCAACTTAACTAATGCGAATTCTATTATCCTGTCTTTGGCATGATCAGTGCCTGTTGTTTCCAGATCAAAAAATATTATTGGTCTTTTTAGTGTCAGTTGCGCCATTGAGTTTATTACTTTTCAGACTGCGAACTTACAGTATTCCAGTCAATTCCGTCGAATGTTCCTGAACTCATTACTAATAAACACGTAGGTTTTTTAGATGTATTCAGTAATCCTGTTACTGTTTGTTCCAGTTCTGCTCTGTTATCTATTGCTATCAATGCTTCATTGTTGAAGCTATTCTTTACTTGTTCTTTAGTTATTGAAGGTAGCCCTTTCAGCTCTATTGCATGATGACTGAAATATACTAACGCATGGTCGGCCGGGTTCATTGTGTCTTTGTATTCTTTTAAAAATTGCTCACTAAGGCTACTGTAAGTGTGCAGTTCAAAACATGCTATCAAGTTATGGTCAGGGTAAGACTCTCTGGCTGCTGCAAGTGTAGCTCTAAGCTTAGATGGTGCATGGGCAAAATCTCTGAAGACAACAAGGTCGTCCGTTTCTCTTATTTTCTCTAGCCTACGTGCTGCTCCTTTGAATGTTCTTATCGCTTCGTAACAGTCCTCTTTGCTGATGCCCAGTTCTTCGCATACAGCTATAGCAGCTTGCATGTTCAGTATATTATGCCTGCCAAATACAGACACTTCAAAGTCATCATCGTCTGTATGCACTATGGTAGTACCTTCCGTTACCGTATAGGCAGGTGTATCATATGGTATGGCTTTTAGATGTTGTGCAGAGCTATGCACAACTTTCTTCACTTCATCATCTTCATTGTTGTAAAAGATAGGTATGTCCTTTTCTATGCCTTCTAGGTATTGCTCAAACTGGTTAAGGTAGATGTCATAGGTTGGGAATACATTCACATGATCCCAGGCTATACCGCTAAGTACTGTAATGTGTGGGTGGTAGAAGAATACCTTAGGACGTTTTTCTATTACCGATGCGGGATATTCATCACCTTCCAAAATAATGATGGGGGCGTCGTTCAACTTTACTGACTGCTTGAAGCCTTCTACTTTAGCTCCTACTAAATAGTCGAAATCCAGATCATAGTGGCGAAGTATATGCATGATCATAGAGGTGATAGTTGTTTTGCCATGGCTACCGGCTATCACTATCCTTGTTTTTTCTTTGCTTACCTCATATACATATTGCGGGAAGGAGTAGATAGCAATACCTAGCTCTTTAGCTTTTAGTAGCTCAGGGTTGTCGGCTTTAGCATGCATCCCCAAAACAATGGCCTCTACATCTTTTGTAATACGCTCTGGGTGCCAACCTTCTTGATCTGGTAATAGACCTTCGGCCTTTAGATTGCTTTTGGCAGGGTCATTTATCTCATCGTCACTTCCTGTTACGTTATGTCCCTGTTTGTGCAGCGCCAGAGCCAATTGATGCATGATAGCACCACCAATTGCAATAAAATGTATATACATTGTTATTTTTTATTAACTTCGTAAAGTTCTAATTGTGTTAAAGTAAACAAGTTAAAATCGTTATGCAAAAGTATATCAATGTGCGTCATATAGTAGCAATCGTGTCAATCTTAGCTTTGGCTTTCGCAACCTCGTGTACTTCTTCATCTAAGTATGGTTGCCCTAACAAGCTAGAAGCTTCATCTTCAGTAGTAAAATAAGTATACCAACATAATTATATAAGGTTGTCAGTCTTCTGGCAACCTTTTGTGGCTTTAAGAGTTTATTTTTTTGAGATGTAACAAAAAAAAGGAGGTTAATATTAACCTCCTTTTGCTGTATATAGTATCGTCTATAGTAAGTTCAAGCCTACATGTAATTGTATCATCTTTTGCTTCCACGCTCCTGATATAGAAGAAGCATTGAGGTCTGAGAATCCTAACACATATCTACCGGTAACATTTAGCTTGCCCATATTGAAGGTAAGACCTACAACACCTGATACATCGCCATTGTTAATTACATTCTTTACGTCAGAGAATATATTTTCCTCGTCATTCAGCCCAATAACACTTGTGTACTGTGGACCTAAGTGTAGCCATAACGGACCTGTAACTTTAATATTGAACAGTATAGGTATCTGTAGTGTGCTCACACCTACTTTTCCTGACTTGTTAGTATCTACCTGAGATGCACTTAGCCCCGCTAAAAAGATATCTCTACCGTTTACATCATACTTCACATTGCTGAATAGGAATTCTATTTGCCCACCTACGGTTTTGGTATGTACACCACCGTATATACCTCCTAGTATTCCTGTTTTCAAGCCTTCATCCCATCCGTCACCACTAAGGCTGGCAAAGTTTGCACCGACCTTTAGTCCAAGGTCTGCTTTTACCGGAGAGCCTGGCTGTGCATACATTAGTATGGGGAAGCATAGGCAAATGATCGTTGCGAATAGTTTAGTTTTGGTCATGTTGTTGTTTTATTTCTATAACACAAAAGTATCACATCTGTTCAACAAAAAGTTGAGTATACTGAAGCTTTACTTTTCAGTAACGATAAGGAAATCGCCACAATAAGGCTTCGCTCCTTCTTTTATGATGTCCACAAATGCTGTGCCGTAAATAGGATAGTATTCCAAAAAGTTGAGCTTACGCTCTTGCAATCCTCCACTAGGATAGATAGCCGCTTTCAGTTTCTCTATACGTTTTACGTCTACATCCATTTTTCGTTTTTCCGCACGTAGCATTTTTTGCTCCAATGTCCTTAGCTGTTTGGTCACTTTTGCTAATACTGATCCTGCTGATGCTTTTAGCGTTGGATCTACCTGTTCTGCTTTTTGCTGTAGCGATAATATAAGTGCAGTCATTTTGTCCAACTCGTCTTTGGTTTCCCAGTCTGTGTTGGCGTTATGCTCTATATGTTCTTTTATTAGTTCGTCGGTTGGTCTGAACAGGTCCTTATCGCCCAACCCAAGTTTTTGTGCCAGCTCAGCAGTTTGTTGGTCTACCCATAGTACAGACTGCCTTGGCAATATAACAGGGTAGAAGGTACTGTAATGTTCAAATACTGTTTTTAGTTGCATCCAGTAGGCTACTTCTGCACCGCCACCTATAAATGCCACGTTGGGCATTATTGTCTCTTGAAATACACCTCTTAATATCACATTAGGGCTAAAGCGTTCAGGGTGTTCTGCAAGCTCTTTCTTTAAGCCTGTTTCATCCCATTTAATATCTGTATTCAACACCACCCATTCATCACCATCTTTTTCTATACGCTCCCTTATGCTGTCTGTTAGGTAGAATATATTGATGTCTCTAGGGTATGCTTGAGACTTGTACCCTTGTTCGTTGAGCGCGTCTACCTGTTTGGTCACTAGCCCATTGGCTTTGTGGTTGGTCAGGTCGTCCAGCATTACATCTGTAAAGCTTTTTTTGAATGAAGCTTCATCTGGGTTTAGCACTAGCAAACCATACTTGCCAAATAGTGCGTTCACCAAATATTGAGTGGCTTCGGATATGTTATTATGCTTCAGGTATGCATGAGTGATGATATCCTTTATTTCTTCTGTATAGTCTGATGGCGGACCTAATACTCTGAACAGGTCGTTCAACAGTGGTTTTAGAGACTTAGTATCCATTCTGCCTACTGCTCCTTGCTGTCCGTTAGCATCCCATCGGTATTGGTCGTCGTTATACCTGAATACTCCCAGTTCGTCCAAGTCGTTATCCTCACTACCCATATAGTATACAGGCACAAAGTGTTTGTCAGGATGTTCACTATTCAGCCCCTCAGCTAGCTTTATGGCATGTGCTATTTTATAAATGAAGTATAGGTAGCCTGTAAGCAAGTTGGGCTGATGCGCTGTACAGATAGTGAATGTGTTGTCATTAGCTAATGCCGCTATATTATCTGCCACGGCATCTGTATGCTCTATATGCTTGTACTGGCGTGTTAAGGTCTCGACGAGTGTTGCTCTGTCAACAGGGTAGGCTGTTCTATCTTTTATCGCCTGTGCAACACCTTGTTGGTCAGGAGTGTATTTGTAAAATTTTGCCAGTTTTTTAGGGTCATCCAGATAGTCTGTTACCAGTTGGGAGAATGCGTTGGTATCACGATATGCAAGATAGCTGAATGTACAGTCCACGTATTTTTCCTGTTGTTTAGAGCAACGAAGTTAACAGTACCTGCTCAATTTTATGAAAAATGAGGATAGAGAATAACAATAAGCCAATGTATATAAGTAAGACATGTGCTAACTTGTAGGCCTACTTATACCAAAACACCATACAGAATTGAGTAATACATCTAATAGCATAAAGAACTGGGCAGAGGATGAACGCCCGCGTGAGAAGATGCTGCATAAAGGACCCGCTTCATTGTCAGATGCTGAATTGCTGGCAATACTAATATCAAGCGGTACGAAGGAAAAATCTGCACTAGACCTTGCCAGAGAGGTCTTGCAGCATGCTGGTAATAACATTCATGAGCTGGGCAAAGTATCTATAATAGAGCTACAAAAGACCAAGGGTATAGGTGAGGCTCGTGCTATTACTATATCCGCAGCACTAGAGCTAGGTAGGCGCAGGCAGCTAAGCCAAGGACTTGAAAGACCTGTGATAAAACAAAGTGCTGATGCCGCAGAGATAGTAGTGCCTTTACTAAAAGACCTGAACCATGAGGTGTTTTGTGTCTTGTACCTCAATCAAAGCAATAAAGTGCTTAGGCATGAAATGGTAAGTTCAGGCGGGCTAACGGGTACTGTTGCCGATATTCGTATCATATTGAAAAATGCGCTGCTACACAATGCTAATAAGCTCATATTGGCTCATAATCACCCTAGTGGCAGCCTGAAACCAAGTCAGGCAGATATAAATTTGACCATGAAAATTAAAGACGCTTCTGTTTTGATGGATATTAAACTACTTGACCATCTGATAGTTGGGGCAACAAGTTACTTAAGTATGGCAGATGAGGGCTTAATATAGTGGCCATTAATTGTTATATTGCGGCAATTTTTCTACACAGACTAAAGTTTTAATAAATATTGGCACATAAGCTAAAAATCGGCGTTTTTGGAGCAGGTCATCTGGGTAAGATACATATGCAACAATGGCGCGAGGTAGAAGGAATAGAACTTATAGGTTTTTTTGATCCCAATGATGAAAATGCAGCGACAGCTATTGCTCAGTATCAGGTGCCTAGGTACGATGATATGGAACAGATGATAGCCGATGCTGACGCTTTGGATATAGTATCTACCACTACTACTCACTACGATATAGCCAAGCAGTGCCTGCTGAACGGTAAGCATATATTTATTGAAAAGCCTTTGGCCAACACCCTAGAGGAAGGTAGCGAGCTGGTACAGCTGGTAAAAGAGGCTAATGTGAAATGTCAGGTAGGACACGTAGAACGCTACAATCCTGCTTATAGAGCATTAGAGGATGAGCTGCTGCAGCCCATGTTTATAGAGGCACATAGATTAGCACAGTTCAACCCGCGCGGTACAGATGTATCGGTGATACTAGACCTGATGGTGCATGATATCGATATCATTATGCATTTGGTCAAGTCTCCTGTCAAGCGTATCTCTGCTAGCGGTGTGTCTGTTATCAGCGAAACGGCAGATATAGTAAATGCACGTATAGAGTTTGATAACGGATGTGTAGCTAACCTTACGGCTAGTCGTATTTCCTTAAAGAAGATGCGTAAAATGCGCTTATTCCAAAGGGATGCGTATATCGGTATCGACTTCTTAGAGAAGAAAACGGAGGTAATAAGGCTAAAAGATGGAGCAGAGAAAGGTGGACCGCTTGATTTTCCAATAGATATGCCAAGTGGAGATAAGAAACTTATATCCGTGCAAGTGCCTGATGTTGTGCTTTCTAACGCTATTAGAGAAGAATTAGCTTCGTTTGCGGCATCAATTTTGGAGGATAAACCTGTGACGGTAAGTGTGTACGATGGTTTTCAAGCTATGGATGTAGCGCACCAGATACTTAAGAAAATGAGTATGCATAACGAAATGCACGAGATCTAGCACAATTTTAATTGTCCAAAGACCGTTATAAACGTAATCGTGAATTATTTATTGTAGTGATGAGATCGAAATTATTATTGTTATTACCTGTTCTGCTGTTGGCCGCTACCTTTACTGGATGCGATATAATCAATCCTTCTGAGCCAACACCTACTTATATACGTATAGACTCTTTTAACTTTGACAAAGGTGACCCTAATCGTGTAGGTAGTAGCTCTAATAAAATAACTGCAGTATGGGTATATCAAGATAATGATGCAATTGGGGTTTTTGACCTTCCATGCAACATCCCTGTATTGATGAATAAGAAATCTGTGATTAGTGTTGCACCGGGTATCACTTATGGTGGGATTAAAGACTATCAAGCTCTTTATCCATTCTATACATTTGATACAATGACTGTAGATCCATCCCCGGGCAACTCGATAGCCTTTAATGCTACTACTAGTTACGTAACAGACATAAGGCTACCATATAACGAAGATTTTGAAATAGGAAACGGCTTTGAAGAGGTTTACCCTAACCAAGTAGGAGATACTTCTTTAGTTCGAGTTAGCAAGCCGAATGACATTTTTGAGGGAGATGGTTCCGGTTATATATATTTAGACGGGACTAATCCTCGTGCGGAAGTAGCAAATAGTACATCTTTTAATATTAGACGTGGTAACGCATTTATCGAGATCAACTACAAATGTAGTGTTCCCTTTTTGGTAGGCTTGAGAGGGTCTTTTTCTAATAATGTAGATGTT
>CAZPDA010000006.1:13118-29523 GCA_964585115.1 uncultured Flavipsychrobacter sp. | reverse complement strand
AAGCAATCTCGTTATAGTAAGTGCTATGTGTTATTACGAGGCTGCTTCGTTCCTCACTGCTCGAAATGACAGCCTTGATTATAGATGTGTTTTGTCCCACCTGTCCCTATAAGGGGTAGGCTCCCTTTTAGTGGGACAAGGGACAAGATGCTAACACCCATCCATCCCAAACAAAAAAGCCACCCCATAAGGAGTGGCTCTGTGTATGTGTTATTTGACAGTATACTTATTTGCCCATAGTAGCTAAGAACTCTTCGTTGCTCCTAGTACCCTTCATTTGTCCGCGTAAGAAGTTCATTGCCTCATCGGTATGCATATCGGCAATATGGTTGCGTAGTATCCACATCTTGTTCATCACTTCTTTACCCAGTAGTAGGTCGTCTCTACGTGTAGATGAAGATGTAATATCGATAGCAGGGAAGATACGCTTGTTTGCCAAACGACGGTCTAGCTGTAGCTCCATGTTACCCGTACCTTTAAACTCTTCAAAGATAACCTCATCCATCTTACTACCAGTGTCTATCAATGCTGTAGCCAGTATGGTTAGCGAACCTCCGTTCTCTATCTTACGTGCCGCACCAAAGAATTGTTTTGGCTTCTGCATAGCATTTGCTTCCACACCACCACTTAGTACCTTGCCCGATGCAGGTGCTACGGTATTGTGTGCACGTGCCAAGCGAGTGATGGAGTCTAACAGTATCACCACATCGTGCCCCACCTCTACCAGGCGTTTAGCTTTCTGTAGTGCTATGGTAGATACTTTTACGTGCTTATCAGCAGGCTCGTCAAATGTTGATGCGATAACCTCTGCATTCACGCTACGTTGCATATCGGTCACCTCTTCCGGGCGTTCATCCACTAGTACTATCATCAGGTAGCACTCAGGGTGGTTTGCAGCGATGGCATTTGCCACCTCTTTCAGTAGCATGGTCTTACCTGTTTTAGGTTGTGCTACTATCAGTCCACGCTGCCCTTTACCTATTGGGGTGAAGAGGTCCATGATACGTGTACCATAGTTGTTTTGCGTAGTGTATAGGTTCAACTTCTCATGCGGGAATAGTGGCGTAAGATAGTCGAACGGTACACGGTCGCGTATCTCGTCAGGTAGTTTACCATTGATGGTCTCTACCTTCAGTAGTGCGAAGTATTTCTCTCCTTCCTTCGGTGGGCGGATGCTACCTTTTACGGTATCACCTGTCTTCAGCCCGAATAGTTTTATCTGCGATGGAGAAACATATATATCATCAGGAGAGCTTAGGTAGTTGTAGTCGCTACTGCGAAGGAAACCATAGCCATCAGGCATCATTTCCAATACACCTTCACTACTTACCACACCGTCAAACTCTATGTTGAAGCTTGACTGCTGTTGCTCACGGCGGTTTCTACCCCCTTGCTGCTGACGTTGATTTTGGTGGCGTTGGTTTTGATGACGTCCGCCTCTATCTCTATCGTTGTTATTATTGTTGCTGTTATCTTGGTCTTTTTCTTCTGCCTCCGGTGCTTGCACGTCTGTAGTTTCTTCTCCCTCTGCCGGTGGCATTACTATACCGCTGTCTTCGCTATCGTCATCATCTTCTACGTCGTTGTCTTCCGCTTTAGGCTCTGCCTTTTTAGGTGCGGGCTTCTTCTCCTCCTTAGGGGTGTCATCCTGCTTATCATCGTCGGCTTTAGCTTTGCGAGTAGTGCGGCGTCTGGTAGGCTTCTTTTCTTCGGTAGCTTCGTCTGCCTTTTTATCATCGGCTTTAGCTTCCTCTTTCTTAGGTGCTTCTGCCTTTGCAGTATCGTCTGCGTCTTCTTTCTTGTCTTCCGCTTTTTTGCGGGTGCGGCGCGGCTTAGCAGCTTTGGATGCTGTCTTTCCTGCGTCCTTCTCTGATTCGTTGAGTGCCTGCTGGTCTAGTATTTTGTAGATAAGCTCTTGTTTATCCAGCTTCTTGATGTTCTTTATTTTCATCGACTCGGCAACATCTACCAATTCAGGAACGAGCATGTCGTTCAACTGTAAAATGTCATAAGGCATGTGAATGTCTTTTTCTACAATATGTAATAATCACTCTTATATTAAATTTTCTTACCAAGCATCAAACTTCTTCTTTGAATAAAATATCTCTCTGAAAAAAAACCTGCTTCTAAAGAAATGGGAAAAATATCTAAGTAATCGGGTATGGGGCTTTGTTATTGACGTGGATGTCACCCCTCTTCTATTGCAAGATTACAAATGTTTTCGCAAAAAATCCAAATATTTTTATTTTTTATTTCCGGTCTGCCACAAAGGCTTTTGCCATACGCTCCACGGTCTGCTCTATCGGTGTGTATTGAAAATCAGGCAGATACTTCAGTAGTTTGGTGTTGTCATAGTTCACCTTGCGCTGTGCCGTAGCGGCGGTCTCTTTGGTAATGGTAGGTGTTTCTTTGGTAAAAACAGACTTCAACCACTCCCATCGCCATACCAACTCTGTAAGCCAAGGGCTGGCGTGTATATGTGGCGGGCGCTTGCCTAAAGACTTGGCCATCAAGGTAAAGAGCTTTTTGTAAGCGATATTACCCGTACTCATGATAAAGCGCTCTTCCTGCACATCACTATGCATTAGTTGGTACATAGCATTTACCACATCCTCTACATCTACAAAGGCATTCACACCATCGGTATAGAAGGGAAACTCGTCATAGGCTTCTTTGATAAGCTTTGCTGAGCCTTCATCCCAGTTGCCCTCACCTAGTATGATACCGGGGTTCACTATAACGGCATTAAGCCCTTCGGCACATCCTCTCCACACCTCAAACTCTGCTTGATGTTTGCTCATGGCATATACCGAGTTGTAAGAGCTTTCCTCCCACTGTTCTTCTTCGGTCACTACCTTGTTCTGCTCTTGCCCCCTACCTAGCGATGCTATAGAGCTTACATGCACCAGCTTACGGATGTTGCGCTCCAATGCTTCGTTCACCACATGTTCTGTCGCTACTACGTTGAAGTGCATGACGCGTTGCTTATCCTTCTTTTGGAAGGACACGATACCCGCACAGTGGTACACATCACTCACTCCTTCAAAGGCTGCTTCCACATCATAGATATCCAGCAGGTCTGCTTGCTGCCATGATACGTTAGGCAGTTGCAGTTCTTTGGCAGGCGGGGTACTGTTGTATAGTGCCCTTACGGCTGTGCCTTTAGCAGCCAGTAGCTTCACAAGGTGTTGCCCTACAAAGCCACTTGCTCCTGTAACTAAGGTTATATTTTGGGATGCGGTCAAGATCTATATAGACTGAAATTGCTTTAAGAACCTCACATCGTTCTGCGAATATAGTCTCAGGTCATTCACCTGATATTTTATCTGCGTGATACGCTCTATACCCATACCAAATGCAAAGCCGCTATACTCCTCAGGGTCTATCTTGAAGTTGCGCAGCATATTAGGGTGCACCATACCACAACCCAGTATCTCTACCCAACCCGTGTGCTTACACAAGCTACAACCGTCCCCACCACATACCGTACAAGAGATATCCATCTCTGCACTAGGCTCTGTGAATGGGAAGTAAGACGGACGGAAACGCACCTTGGTATCTGGCCCGAACATCTCTGTAACAAAATAGTACAGTGTTTGTTTCAGGTCTGCAAAAGAAACATCTTTATCTATATACAAGCCCTCTGCCTGATGGAAGAAACAGTGTGCACGTGCCGATATGGTCTCGTTACGATACACTCTACCCGGGCATATAACACGCACCGGCAATCCCTTATCTTCCATAGTACGTGCCTGTACACTTGATGTGTGTGTGCGTAGCACCCAGTCAGGGTTCTGTTGTACGTAGAAGGTGTCTTGCATATCCCTGGCAGGGTGATGCTCTGGCATATTCAGCGAGGTGAAGTTGTGCCAGTCATCCTCTATCTCAGGACCTGTAGCTACACTAAAACCTATCTTCTCGAATATGGATACTATCTCATTCTCCACCATACGTAGCGGATGGCGAGTACCCAATGGCAACTCTGTACCGGGTAGGGTTATATCCATATCCTGTTGCTTACTACCACCACTTATCTGCAAGTGCTTGAACTCTTCATACTTGGCTTCTGCTGCTTGTTTAAAGGCATTCAGCATCAACCCAGCTTCTTTCTTCTGCTCCTTCGGTACGTTCTTCATTTCGCCGAATATCGCCTTTACGATACCCTTAGTACCTAAGAACTTGATACGATATTGTTCTAACTCCGTAGCATCAGCAGGAGTGGTAGCATTTATCTCTGCTTTTAGTGCGTCTATTTTTTCCTTTAGGGATTGCATAGCGGCAAAGATAGATATTTGGGACATAGCTACATACATTGTTAAGATTTATAGAAGCATAACTTACAGCTCAATGATTTTGAGTAAATTGTAATTGCTAATAAAAAAGCCGAAATAATATGAACAGAGCCATCCGTAAGGTAGCTATAGTAGGTAGTGGAGTAATGGGTAGCCGTATTGCTGCTCACTTTGCAGGTATAGGTGTTGAGGTATTGCTATTAGATATAATCCCGAGAGAACTAACAGACACAGACAAAGCCAAAGGACTGACAGAAGATGCACCTGCTTGGCGTAATAGTATTGTGAACAATGCTATGGCTGCCATGCTAAAGTCTAAGCCTAGTGCCGTATATACCAAAGATGTAGCTAAACTGATAAAGACGGGCAACATAGAGGACGACCTGCACAAGATAGCAGACTACGACTGGGTGATGGAGGTAGTGATAGAAAGGCTGGACATTAAGCAAAAAGTATTTGAACAGATAGAGCAACATCGTAAGCCGGGTACGTTGGTCACATCCAATACATCGGGCATACCGATACATATGATGAGTGAAGGGCGTAGTGAAGATTTTCGCAAACACTTCTGCGGAACACACTTCTTCAATCCTCCTCGCTACCTAAGGTTACTGGAAATAATTCCTGCACCGGATACTGACCCGAAGGTTATCGACTTCCTCATGGAGTATGGTGACAGGCACTTGGGCAAAACAACAGTACTGTGTAAGGACACTCCTGCATTCATAGCCAACCGTGTAGGGGTATTCGGCTTCATGGCAGTATTTCATGCTATGCAAAAGCTGGATATGACGGTGGACGAGATAGACAAACTTACTGGTCCTGTAATGGGTAGACCTAAGTCTGCTACCTTCCGTACGGGAGATGTGGTAGGTTTAGACACATTGGTACACGTAGCAAAAGAGCTACCTAAGAACGTACCTGACGATGAGGCAAAAGACATCTTCAAGATGCCACCGTTCTTAGACAAGATGGTAGAGAACAATTGGCTAGGAGATAAGACAGGGCAAGGTTTCTACAAAAAGGTGAAAGGTGAGGATGGCAAGTCGCAGATACTTACGCTAGACCTGAAAACGATGGAGTATGCTCCTAAGCAAAAAGCAAAGTTTGCTACGCTGGAAGCTACTAAGCCTATAGACGACCTGAACCAAAGACTAAAAGCACTATATGCAGGTAAGGATAAAGCAGGTGAGTTCTACCGCATATTCCACCATATGATATTTGCCTATGCCAGCAATCGTATACCTGAAATAGCAGACGAACTATATAAGATAGACGATGCATTGAAAGCAGGTTTTGGTTGGGAGATAGGAGCGTTTGAAAGCTGGGATGTATTAGGTGTAGCCAAAGTGCTGGAGCAAATGGACTCTTATGGCATAGAAGCGGCAGACTGGGTGAAGGAAATGCTGAACAAGGGCTTCACTACCTTCTACAAAACAGAGAACGGACAGAAGAAATATTACGATATACCTAGCCAATCATACAAAGCAATACCGGGCACAGAGTCATTCATAATACTAGAACATTACGATGATAAAGTAGTATGGCAAAACTCTGCCTGTAAGCTCTATGATATAGGCGACGATGTTGTAGCCCTAAGCTGGAACACTAAGATGAACAGCATAGGTGGTGAGGTATTAGCAGGCGTGCAGAAGGCGGTATCTATTGCTGAGGAAAGCTATAAAGGACTGGTCATTGCCAACGGCGGCGACAAGTTCAGTGCGGGTGCTAATGTGGGGTTGATATTCATGTTTGCTGCAGAGCAAGAGTATGATGAGTTGGATATGGCAGTACGTCAATTCCAAAACACAACCATGCGTTTACGTTACAGCAGCATACCTGTAGTAGTAGCGCCTCATGGTATGACGCTTGGTGGCGGTTGTGAGATGTGTCTACATGCAGATGCGGTACAAGCAGCTGCAGAAACATATATCGGTCTTGTAGAGCTAGGTGTTGGCTTGATACCTGGTGGCGGTGGTACTAAGGAGATGACCTTACGTGCATCAGACCGCAACATAAAAGAAGACATAGAACTGAATTATTTACAACAACTATTCATCAATATAGGTACAGCTAAAGTAGCTACTTCTGCACAAGAGGGCTACGATATGTCTATCTTCCGCAATGGCACGGATAGTATCTCTATGAACATGGACAGACGTATTGCCGATGCCAAACGCAAAGTATTATCTATGCATGAGCTGGGGTATACCCAACCTGCTCCACGCACAGACATTAAGGTGCAAGGACGTGCAGGCTTAGGTCCACTGATGGCAGGTATACATGGCATGTGGCGTGGTCAATACATTAGTGACTATGATAAATTCATTGCCGAGAAACTGGCGTATGTAATGTGTGGTGGAGACCTTTCTCAACCCACTATGGTAAGCGAGCAGTATTTACTGAACTTAGAGCGTGAGGCTTTCCTTAGCCTTTGCGGACAACGCAAAACATTAGAGCGTTTACAAAGTATATTACAGACAGGCAAGCCGTTAAGAAACTAAATGCGAATAACACAACGAAACATAATAGCATTGATACTGGGGGTTGGCTTTATGCTAACCTCCTTGTGCACCTACGCCCAATCAGACGACAGGTTAACTACAGCACGTATGTATGTGCTATCAGAAAAGTATAAAGAGGCGGAGAAGCTATATAAAAAGCTATATGCTGAGAACCCTACAAGCAAAGAGGTATACAATGAGTATTTAGATATGCTCATCAAGTCAGAGCAGTATGATGATGCAGAAAAACTAGTAGGTTGGCAACTCAAGATAAAACCGAATAATCCCGTACTCACTATAGACCTTGGGCGTATATACGACGCTAAAGGAAAGTCTAAAAAAGCAAAGACCTATTACGAAGAAGCAATAATGGGGCTTAATGGCGAGGACCTTTTGACACAACAAGTAGCCAATAAGTTCTTGGACATGAGCATGGACGACTATGCACTAAAAACCTATGAGCGTGCTCGGGACATGCTAAGGAATAACTACCTCTATAGTGGACCACTTGCCAGGCTTTATGCTAAGAAAGGTGATATAGAGCAAGCTGTATACACGCTGCTAGAGGCAAGTAAAGGTTTTTATAGTGGCGGTACTGATGAAGTAAAGGCTACTTTATTAGAGTTTTTAGGCGATGACCGAAAAAAGCAAGTACGCGCACAAAAAGCATTACTCAAAAAAATAAACGAACAACCAGATAACATTATATACTCTGATATTCTTGTATGGCTATACACTCAAAAAGATGATTGGGAAGGTGCACTGATACAGGTAGAAGCACTAGACCTTCGATACAAGAATGAGGGTGACCGACTACTGAACTTTGCACGCTATGCTGTAAAAGAAAAGCAATACACTTATGCACTAGAAGCTTACGACCTAGTACTTGATAAAGGACCATCATACCAATACTACAAAGAAGTACAGAATGAGTTATTAAGAGTCAAGTTTACCATACTGCAACAACAGCCTAAGTTCACTCAAGAAGAAGTGAGCAAACTGGTAGCGGCATACGATACATTCTTGACACACAACACGCAATACTATGCACAGGGTACAGCAACAGAATATGCTAAACTCTTGGCACAATATGCTGATGATGCACCTAAAGCTATTGAAGTGCTTCAGCGTTCTCTAAACCACACGAATACTACAAAGTATTTCAAAGGAAATGTGAAGCTACAATTGGGTGACTACAACATATTGATAGGTGAAGTATGGGAAGCATCATTGCTGTATAGTCAGGTAGACAAATCTTTTAAAGAAGATGCACTAGGTGAAGAAGCACGCTTTCGCAATGCTAAGCTATCTTACTACTTAGGAGACTTTGATTGGGCACAGACCCAGCTTGATGTACTTAAAGCATCTACCAGTGAGCTAATAGCTAACGATGCACTATTTCTATCCGTGCAACTAACGGAGAACACCACACCTGATAGCAACTTCGTACCCATGAAACGCTTTGCTTATGCCGACCTTTTATTGTTCCAAAATAAAGACGATGAAGCCGTACAGTTATTAGACAGTATCGCTACCACATATCCAGACCATCCACTTAAGGATGATATCCTTATGCAGCGTGCCGTTATTGCTAAAAAACATCGTGACTATCAAAAGGCATTCAGCTATTACGAGCAGGTATTCAAAGAGCATGGAGATGATGTACTAGCCGATGATGCACTATATAGAATGGCCGCACTATACGAGCAAGAACTAAATGATAAAGACAAGGCTCAAAAACTATACGAAGAGCTCATCATAAAATATCCGGGGAGCACCTATACACAAGAGGCACGTAAGAAAGTGCACGATATGCAGACCAATGTGATACCGTAATAGTTTTGTACATTAACAGGCTATAACACAGCCATGAAACGCTGGCCTAATAAGGACTCATACTTCTGGGAGCGCATACCATTCTTTCGCTTGCTGATTCCGCTGGTTGCGGGTATATATTGGTATCAACACAGTTCGCTTACTACTTACCACTATTTACTTTTAGGCTTATTAGTATCATCTGTTGTGGGATATACAACCATGGCACTGATAAAGAAACAACAAGGAGCAATACGCCTCTGCAACAACCTGTTCCTTTATACTTCATTCATACTATGCGGATGGGTACTCTCCTATTATCAAGACGACACGAACCATAAGCTGTGGTTTGGTAATAGCATTGGTAAAGAACAAGCTTATGTAGTAAGAGTACTTGACAAAGCAGCAGAGAAGAACCGTACGTGGAAGATGACCGTACGGGTAGAGCAAAGGCTATCGGGTGATACTACATATAACACAAAAGGAAAAGCCTATCTCTATGTGTACAAATACACCGCACCAAACTATCAAGAAGGAGACCTGCTCATAGTTCCGGATAAATGGCAACGCATTACCAATTCAGGCAACCCCTATGAGTTTGACTATACGCAATACTGTGCACTACAGAATATTCACTACCAACAGTTCTTATCAGGCAAAGAAATACTGGAATACCATATAGCAACACCCGAAGACCTATCACTCATCCGCAGGATCCACAACTGGTGTATCTATCAACTAGAATACTATATACATGACAGAGCAACACTTGGGTTATTACAAGCTATGCTAGTAGGCGACCGCTCTTCACTAAACCCTGACATCAGACAAGCTTATGCATCAACAGGCATCGTTCACGTATTGGCCATTTCAGGAGCTCACATTACTGTATTCTTTTTACTGGTAGCATATCTACTCAGCTTTATTAAACATAGAAAGTACCGATGGGTAAAATACATTGCTGCATTACCATTGATATGGCTTTATGTAGTAGTGGCAGGAGCACCACCATCAGCAGTAAGGGCAGCCTTAATGTTCTCTATACTAGGCATTGGCTTAGCTACTCAACGTCAGCAGAATGGTGTCAATCAACTACTGGCTACTGCATTTATATTACTAGTGGCTCAACCCGCATGGTTATTCTCTGTGGGCTTTCAGTTATCCTTCGTAGCAGTATTATCACTTATGCTGTTCTATCAGCCTATTTATAAAGTATACGTACCTTCTAATAAAATACTACGTGCTATATGGAGCACTATGGTAGCTAGTATTGCAGCCGAGATATTGATAGCACCATTGGTCATCTATTACTTTCACCTCTTCCCTGCACAGTTCCTTATCGCCAATGTATTCGCTTACATATTTATGAGTGTGATACTGATAGCAGGCATGAGCATTATTCTGTTCAGTGCTATACCTGCAATAGCTACTCTTATTGCTTCTGCTACTATATGGCTTGTTAACACATTCAATACACTTGTGGAATGGTTAGAATCACTCAATCCGAAGGTATTAACTCGACTAACATTATCTAGTACGGAACTGCTACTGATATACCTTGCCATTATAGCCAATGCAATGATCCTACTATCGAAAAAGAGAAAAGCGATAGGGATAGCGGTTTCTGCCACATGTCTGTTATTGGTCTCCCTACTCTACCGCCAACAGCTAATACAAACACAGAAAAAGCTTGTTGTCTACAACGTCAATAAAGTAAACCATATTGAGCTAATTGAGGGAGGGTCTTACACTGTTTTAAACAGTAGTGATAAATTAACTGCACAAAGCAAGTATTATGCTATAGAACCTGCACATATACAATGGGGAACACATACAGAACTAATTGACACTAGCAACAAACAACTCTTTACAATAGCTGATAAGAAGGTCTTGAAACTAGATAACGAACCTAAAGACACATCATTAGCCCAAGAAGTGGAATACCTAATACTCAACTACAAGCCAAAATCTATAGATATTCCGCTAATTATGCGTTTATATCATCCTGATAAGGTCGTGATAGGCAGCAGCCTTAATAGAAAGCAGAGACAATCTCTTATGGATTACAGAGATAGCACTTCTACACCACTACACATAGTAAGCGTAGATGGTGCATTTGTATTGAGTAATCACTGATTGTTTGGGATAACCTTACTATCTTCGCGGCTCAAATCGTAATCGTTTACAAAATTTCTGATATATGAATCGTAAGATAACATCTGCACTCATTTCTGTATTTCATAAAGACGGACTTGAGCCGATAGTAAAAACGCTACACGAACAAGGTGTTAGCATTTACTCTACCGGTGGTACACAAACCTTTATAGAAGGGCTTAATATACCATGTACTGCTGTAGAAGATGTTACTTCTTACCCCTCAATACTAGGTGGTCGTGTTAAAACACTTCACCCGAAAGTATTCGGCGGCATCCTTGCTCGCCGTGACTTTGAGGATGACCAGAAGCATGTATCAGAATACGAAATTCCTTTGTTCGACCTTGTTATCGTTGACCTTTACCCATTTGAAGAGACCGTAAAGAATACTAACGAAGAGTCTGCTATCATTGAGAAGATAGACATTGGCGGTGTATCACTGATACGTGCTGCTGCTAAGAACTATAAGGATGTAAATATCGTTTCTTCTCGTACCCAATACGATGCAGTACTTGCACTACTGAATGAAAAAGGTGGCGAGACAAGCATAGAAGACCGTAAAAAGCTTGCGGCTGAGGCATTCACCGAATGTGCACACTACGATGTTGCCATTGCTGACTACTTCAATAAAGATAGCGAGGTAGAGTCTTTCCAACTTTCTGTAAACAACAGAAAATCACTTCGTTACGGAGAGAACCCACATCAAAAAGGTGCTTTCTTCGGTGATATAGATGCCATCTTCAATCAGTTGAACGGTAAGGAACTTTCTTATAACAACCTTGTTGACGTAGATGCTGCTTGTGCTGTAATAGGTGAGTTTGAAAAACCTGCATTCTCGGTTATTAAGCATACCAACGTATGTGGTGTTGCACAGCGTGACGATGTGGTAAGCGCGTGGGATGCTGCACTTGCAGGCGACCCTGAAAGTGCTTTCGGTGGTGTATTAGCTACCAACCAGACCATCACTAAAGAGGTGGCTGAAAAAATAAATGAACTTTTCTTCGAAATACTTATTGCACCTGCATTTGATGAAGATGCATTGGAGATACTTAAGAGTAAGAAGAACAGAATATTACTGCTACAAAAAGAGCAACACAAACCAACAAGGGAATTCAAGAGAATACTTAATGGCGTGTTGACTCAAGATACTGATACAGGCAACTACGAAGAGTGGACCGAAACAGGAGACCGTACCAGCACAGAGGCAGAGAAAGAAGATATGATATTTGCCAACATAGCTTGTAAGCACCTTAAGTCTAATGCTATAGCATTGGTTAAAGACAAGCAACTAATAGGTAAAGGTTGTGGACAGACTAGCCGTATAGATGCATTGCGTCAGGCTATTGAGAAAGCTAAGCAATTTGGCTTCTCTCTTGAGGGCGCAGTATTAGCATCTGATGCGTTCTTCCCATTCGACGATTGTGCTCGCATGGCTCATGAAGTAGGCATCACAGCATTGATACAACCGGGTGGTTCTATTAGAGATAAAGACACCATAGCTTATTGCAAAGAAAATAATATGGCTTTGGTGATGACCAAACAACGTCACTTTAAACACTAATCCTTAAATTCATGGTCTATGGTTTCCATACTCATAGATGATGACCTATTGTTGCGCTCTTATCAGTTGGAAGACGCTCCAGAGTTGTTCAAAGCGGTAGACAACTCTCGTGCTCACCTACGCAAATGGTTGGCATGGGTGGATAGTACTACCAGACCTGAGCACTCTCAGCAGTTCATCCAGCAATCGCTAGCAGCGCAAAACAAACAAGAGGCATTAGCTTTAGGCATCTTCTACAAGCGAGAGTTGATAGGAGGCATAGGTATGCACGCTTGGGACCACCACCTGAAGAAAGCTCAAATAGGCTATTGGATAAAGAAAGAATTTGAAGGCAAGGGGATAGTCTCCTCTTGCCTTGTTCGCTTTGTAGATTTCTTATTTGACAAAGTGGGCTTGAATAAAATAGAAGTACAGTTCTTGACCGACAATACCAGAAGTGCTCAGGTAGCTGAACGCTTAGGGTGCACAATAGAAGGCGTAATTAGGGATGGTGCTATCCTCAATGGTCAATTCAGAGATATAGTATTAAGCGGCTTGCTTAAGAATGAATGGCAAGGTCTGCCTGAAGACCCTAAAAAAGAATTTAAAGCTTCTTAGGGTCCATTAAGCGTTCCCACATTTCAGGTAGTCGTTTCATATAGTTCAGCTCACGCATCTTTACCTTAGCAGGCTCTACAGGGCTACCAAAGTATACTTTACCACCTTCTATACTTTGAGGCACACCACTTTGTGCATATACTACTGCGCCTTTACCTATTACAAGGTCTTTGCTCACACCTACTTGCCCCCAAAGTATTACCTCGTCCTCTATTATGGCCTTACCACCTACTCCTACTTGCGCTGCAAATAAACAGTTCTTACCAATAACAGCACCATGACCTATATGTATGTGGTTGTCAAACTTAGTACCTCTGCCTATGATAGTATCTCCACTTACACCTTTATCTATAGTACAGCCCGCACCTATCTCTACATCACTTTCTATAACGACTCTACCACAGCTCTCCAACTTATCATACTGTACATCTCTTTCCTTCCTACGCTTGAAGTAGAAGGCATCTGCACCAATAACGGTACCCGCATGTATGATAACATTATCCCCGATAACGGTATGGTCATAAATAGTCACATTCGGATGAATTAGACAGTTTTTACCAATAGTTACGTGATTACCAACGGTTACTCCGGGCTGCAATATCGTCCCCTCACCTATAGTTGCTGAGTCACTTATGGCTTTATTCAAAGCTTCAAAAGGACGGAAATGCTTCACCAGTTTCACATATGCACTGAACGGATCGTCATGTATTAGTAATGTTTTTCCTTCAGGACAGTCTACTTCTTTATTTATGATTATAATTGTAGCTGCCGACATTAAACAGCTATTAAAATACTTCTCATGGTCTACAAAAGATACATCCCCCTGATTAACTTTATGTATCTCATTAATTCCTAAAGCGATGTTTACCGTTTTACCTACAAGCTTTGCATTAATGAAATCAGCTATCCAATGTACCGATACGCCAGCTTCAAATCTCATGTTTTTTGAAAGTTTGTGTAAAAGTACAAATGATAGTAGCTATATAAACCATATTTTTTACTCCTAATTCAATAACACTCGTTGAGATATATTAACGTAAACGGAAGATTAGTCAAAGACACCTCTGCAAGCGTGCCTTACAACAATAGGGCATTCCGTTTCGGCTATGGTATATTCGAGACCATGCTGATGCGAGAGAGTGTTATTCAACTAAAAGAGTACCATTGGCAAAGACTATTTGACAGCATTGAAAAGCTAGGCTTTGAAATGCCCGAGCTTATGACCAAAGAATGGATAGAAAGTGAGATACTGAAAACGGTCAAGAAAAATAAGCTTGAAAAACTTTGTCGTATCAGACTACAAATATATGCCGGTAGAGGTGGGCTATATGACGGTCAAAACATGTGGTCAGAATTTGTGATAGAATGTGTTCCTATTGAGCAGCACCTCTTACAACTAAATGAAAGAGGTCTCGTGACTTGTATAGCCGTTGGGCTGCAAAAAAGCCCTGACACTATCGCTAACCTAAAGACCAGCAATGCATTGATATACTCTTTAGCTGCAAAGCAGGCTAAGAAAAACAAAGTAGATGATGCCCTTGTGTGTAATACGCATGACAACGTTATTGAAGGAACTATCGCTAACATCTTTTGGGTGAAAGGAGACCAAATATACACACCACCATTATCAGAAGGCTGTGTTGCAGGTGTTATGCGCAAATACCTTATAGAGCAAATGCCTATGAAGGGTATTAACATTCAAGAAAATATACTTACCAGAGAAGAGCTAAAAGAAGCAGAAGCTGTCTTCATGACTAACTCAATAAGGCGTATCAAGTGGATATCCAATATAGACGGTAATGAATATAAAATAGATAAGGTTATACCTATCTATGAGAATATACCATACTAATAAGATCCACTAAGTTTTATTCATTACTTATTGGCTAGCAAACTTTAAATTTGCAGCCTATGAGCAATAATGTAAGAGTAAGGTTTGCCCCAAGCCCAACAGGAGGGTTACACTTGGGTGGCGTACGTACAGTACTATTCAACTATTTATTTGCAAAACACAATAACGGTAAGTTCATACTACGTATTGAGGATACTGACCGTACTAGATATGTAGACGGTGCTGAAGAATATATCTTTAACTGTTTGGAATGGTGCGGCATAGAGGCGGATGAAAGCGTAAAGCATGGTGGAGACTTTGGGCCATATAGGCAAAGTGAGCGTAAAGATATGTATAGACAATATGCAGAACAGCTTATTGCTCAAGGGAACGCATATTACGCTTTTGACACTCCTGACGAGCTTGAGCAGATGCGCACTGAACTCAAAACTAAAGAAAACCCTAGCCCTCAGTACGATAGAAATACACGCATGAAGATGCGTAACTCTCTATCTCTACCCAAAGAAGAAGTAGATAAACTACTGGCTGAAGACACCCCATACGTAGTGCGTATCAAGGTGCCTGAAGGAGAGACAATTCATTTCACCGATATGATACGTGGCGAAATAAACCACGATACAAACACCGTTGATGATAAAGTACTACTAAAAGCCGATGGTATGCCAACCTATCACCTGGCAGTTGTAGTAGATGACTACCTCATGAAGATATCACATGCCTTTAGAGGCGAAGAATGGCTACCTAGTGCTCCTGTACACATTCTTCTGTGGAAGTACTTGGGTTGGGAGGAAGAAATGCCTAAATGGGCACATTTACCGCTTATCTTAAAACCTGATGGCAACGGCAAGTTGAGCAAACGTGATGGTGAGCGTCTAGGATTCCCAGTATTCGCTATGAACTGGACTGACCCTAAGACACAGGAAACTACAGAAGGGTTTAAAGAAAGAGGTTTTTTACCGGAAGCTTTTGTAAATATCTTAGCTGTGCTTGGTTGGAATGATGGTACAGAGCAAGAGCTGTTCTCAATGAACGAGCTAATAGAGAAGTTTAGCTTAGACAGAGTACATAAGGGCGGTGCAAAATTTGACTTTGAAAAAGCGAAATGGTACAACCATCAATACATATTACAGAAAGATATTAATGAGCTTACTACACTAGTAAAGCCTTTTATAGAGCTGCATACTACCATTAATGACGATAAATACCTGAGCAAGGTAATAGAACTAGTAAAAGACCGTTGTTCACTATTGACCGATTTCTGGAGTCAATCTCACTTCTTCTTTGAAACACCTAAAGAAATAGATATAGAGGCCATCAAACCTAAATGGGATGATGCCAAGACCGATTTTTTCAATTCATGGGTATCACAGGTTACAACTATCCAAGACTGGACTACAGCCAATATAGAGGAGTCTTTTAGCAATGCAGTAAGTGAAGCAGGTATAAAAAAAGGAGCTGTAATGCTACCGCTACGTGTAATGTTGGTTGGTGGTAAGTATGGTCCGGGTGTATTTGATATAGCAGAGATGATAGGTAAAGAAGAGACTTCAAATAGAATTAAAAAAGGCTTATTAGATATGTAGTCGTTACAAAACATATAATATATTACAATACGTATGAGCTAAGGAAT
>CAZPDA010000006.1:0-13108 GCA_964585115.1 uncultured Flavipsychrobacter sp. | reverse complement strand
TGTTATATTTGGTAACTCACAAATTTTAAAAAAAACTATTATGAAAAAATTAGCTTTACTTTTCATTGCTACAGGACTATTCTCTAGCAGCACATTTGCTCAAAGAGTATCTGTTGTAGAAGATGCTAGTGGCGAGAATTGTGGTCCATGTGCATATTATATTGCAGCTACTGAAGCTCTAGTAAATAATAACGGAGCTATATTAATTGCTTATATGGTTGATATTCCATCTGGGGGTACGCTCTATAATACTACTAAGAGTTTAATTGATCCTCGTAAAAGTTATTATGGATTTACATCAGCTCCTAATGCTCGACTTAATGGTAGAATATTTAATCCAAGCTCTAATTATAAAGGTCACCCTGCAGAGTTAACAAAAGCAATGATAGATGCAGATAATGCCGCTACTCCGCCAGTAGATGTTACTGTACAACACGATTGGGTAAAAGGTACAGACAGTATAAAAGTGACCGTTGTTTTAACAGCAACTAACGCTGATTACACCCCTAAATTAGGTACCAAGCTACAAATAGTACTAACCGAGGATTTACATTTTGCTACTCCTCCAGGTTCAACATCTCAAAAAGATTTCAATGATGTAGCTCGTCAAACATTTCCTGGTAATACATGGACCGGAACAACATTAACATCAACTATAGCAAAAGGTCAAAGTGTTACATACACATATACTGAGGCTAAACAAAGCTATATAGATGGTAGTAATAATATTCGAGTTGTAGCTATGGTTCAAGAAGCTGATAAAACTATTATTAATGCTAATAGATCTTATAATCAATGGCCAACAAATATTAGTACAATTAATAGTAATGATAATAGCTTTACAATCTATCCTAATCCAAGTAATAACAAATCTTATTTGTCAATAAACTTCAAGACAAAAACTACAGGACAAATCACAGTAAGAGATTTGCTTGGTAGAGTTGTTTACAATTCTGGTACACTTGAGTTCGCAGTTGGCACTAATAATTATAATATTCCTGTATCTGATCTAGCTAATGGTAATTACCTTGTTAACGTTGATACAGATGGTAAATCTATTACAGAGAGACTTACAGTATCTCACTAATTACTAACAAATATTAATAAAAAAAGGCTGCCTAAATTATAGGCAGCCTTTTTTATGAGTATAGTAAGCCTAAGAATGAGCTAATAAGTACAATTTAATTACTTTATTAATACGTAAAACCTTTGACAATTATTAGGAATTACAAATATGCCTAGAAACAAGGAGAATTGATATTTTGTGGGTGGCTAAATTGAACAACTTTATATACCGTTATAAAACAACACTTAAAGCTGCTTCAACTTTAACTCTATTAAACGAATACATAAATCCAAAAACTACATTTACATAGCACTTAATTAAAAAGGCAAAACTATTAAAGTAATTATAGATAGTCTTATTAATGTAATACTTAGCCTACTGTTATAATAAAATATCTAATAGACTTAAAACATAAAAAAGAGCGAGACTATATGCCTCGCTCTTATATTATATGATTAAATTAAAGTCTAATTAGTGTGACTCCTCGCCTTCTCTAAGCGGCTGAGTCTGAGGTATGAAGTCATTACCATTACCATCATCCTTATAGTCATAAGCCCAACGGTGTACTTCAGGAATTTCACCTTCCCAGTTACCATGACCAGGATTGATAGGTGTAGTCCACTCAAGTGTTGGAGATCCCCAAGGATTCTTAGTAGTAACCTTGCGACCTCTAAATATGCTAACAAAGAAGTTTACTACAAATAACAACTGAGCAAAGAACACAACTATTACCACTATACTTATGAATGAGTTCAAGCTATTAAACTGCTTGAAGGACTCCCATATACTATAATCATAGTAACGACGAGGCATACCAGCAACACCTTCATAGTGCATTGGCCAGAATATCAAGTATGCACCAATGAACGTGATGAAGAAGTGGATATAACCAAGAGTCTTATTCATGAAGCGTCCGAACATCTTAGGGAACCAGTGATAAATACCTGCGAACATACCAAAGAATGCAGACACACCCATTACTATGTGGAAGTGAGCTACAACAAAATAAGTATCGTGCAGGTGTATATCAAGAGCAGAGTTACCAAGGAATAAACCAGTAAGACCACCTGATATGAATAGTGATACAAAACCAATAGAGAACAACATTGGATTGGTAAATCTAATATTCCCTCTCCATAAAGTAGTTAACCAGTTAAATACTTTTACTGCAGATGGTACAGCAATCAATAACGTAAGTAGTACGAATATTGACCCTAAGAATGGACTCATACCTGTAACAAACATATGGTGTGCCCATACAAGGAATGCAAGTACTGTAATACCTATCATTGATAGAACCATTGCAAAGTATCCGAAGATAGGCTTGCGGCTATGGTTAGATAGTATCTCAGAAGCCATACCCATACCCGGTAGCATAATGATATATACCTCAGGGTGTCCTAAGAACCAGAATAAGTGCTGATAAAGAATTGCAGAACCACCTACATGTGGTAGAGCTTTACCACCTATAAATATCTCAGATAGGTAGAAACTTGTACCAAAGTTGCGGTCAAATATTAGTAGTACGAAACCTGAAACTAGTACAGGGAACGATAAGATACCTAATATAGCAGTAAAGAATAATGCCCATATAGTTAGTGGCATACGTGTCATGGTCATACCCTTAGTACGCATGTTAAGGATAGTAGACACATAGTTAAGACCACCTAATAATGATGAAACTACGAATAGTACCATACTAATTAACCATAGATCCATACCAATACCTGAACCTAGCGATGCTTCTTTAAGCGCACTAAGTGGAGGATAAGTTGTCCAACCGCCAGATGCAGGACCTGTTTGTACAAATAGAGATACAAACATCACAACACTAGCAAGGAAGAAGAACCAATATGATAACATGTTCATAAATGGTGATGCCATGTCACGAACACCCAGCTGAAGTGGAATTAGCAGGTTCGCGAAAGTACCGCTTAACCCTGCCGTAAGTACAAAGAATACAAGTATAGTACCATGCATTGTAACTAATGCATAATAAAACTCAGCACTTAGTTTACCACCTTTTGCCCACTCGCCTAAAAACTTCTCCATGATAGGAAAGCTTTCGTCTGGGAAACCAAGCTGTAAACGGAAGAATACAGACATCAATGCACCAATAACAGCCCATATGATACCTGTGATCAAGAATTGCTTAGCAATGATCTTATGATCTTGACTGAAAATATATTTCGTGATGAAATGTTGCTCATGGTGGTCATGACCATGGCTATGATCTCCTGCATGAGTATCATGCTGGTGCGCTACATTAGATCCTTGAATGATAACGTCGCTCATTATTTGCACTTTTATGGCCTATACTCGGCCGATTATTTCATCGTTATTGCGTTAACACTATCTGTTTGTTGTTCTGGCTGGTCTGCAGCCGGAGCTTGAGGAGCATCTGGGTTATTACCAGCATAATATGATTGCTGGTCCGCCATAAACTTATCAAACTCTTCTTGAGTATGTACGATCACAGTACCTCTCATCGAGTAGTGACCTTTACCACACATCTGATCACATGAGATCTCATAAACGAAGTCAGGATTACCTGTCATCTTTTTCATCTCTTCTGTTGTATACTGAGGGGTAAACCACATTGTTGTAACAATACCTGGTACAGCATCCATCTTCATACGGAAGTGAGGTAAACCAACATCATGAATAACATCTCTAGATCCTATCAATAATTTCACAGGCTTTCCTTTAACAAGGTGCAGCTCACCATTCTGAAGAATAATATCATCGTGGTTATTCTTATCATCCCAATCCAAACCAAGTACGTTGTTAGCCTCGTTGATATCTCTATAGTTACGCTTACCTAATACACCATCTTTACCAGGGTAACGCATGATCCAGTTGAACTGTTTACCAATAACCTCAACTATTTGGGCATCTTTCGGCGCAGGCTTAATTGCCATTCTATACCAGTTCTGCAATCCTATAATTACTAGTACTGCCATTGCTATTGCAGGAACAACTGTCCATACAACCTCTATCTTATTATTATGTGGATAATAGAAAGACGTAGTACGCTTTTCGCTAGACTGATACTTCCAAGCAAACCAAAAAAGTAATGCTTGAGTGATGAAGAATACAATACCTGTAACAACTAGTGTCACTACAAACATAGAGTCGTACTTCACACCATGTTCAGATGCAGACACTGGGAGCATTTTGTCTATTAACATCTTGTGACATTCCCAAATGCCGTACATACCCAGTATGAAGAACGCTACTAGCAAACCTGCCATCAAACGGTTGGTCTTATGCTTTACTTTTTCTTCACCACGCAGAATATTTGCGTATTCACTTGCTTTAGCAATCTGGTAGATGATGATAAACACCAGAATGATCAATGCTATTAAAATAAGTCCCGACATGGTCAGTATTTCTTGTATTTACTTAAATGTTTCTACTCAATTTATTATTAACCTATCCTATATACACTAACTCTCGTGTATTATTGACTCTTTCAATAATGGATTATTTATAGGAACTAGATTAGCTTTTGTTAAGGTCTTAGCAACTGTAAGCATCATCAAACCTGCAAAACCTGCCATTACACCAAACTCGTACCAGCCAAGCTCCCAGTTAACACCTAGAGGACCAGGCATTGTCATGATATAGAAGTCTAACCAGTGACCGAAGATGATAACCATCGCCATAAAAGTAACAGTAAAATAGTTACGTTTACTAGGACGAGACATCAATATCAAAATCGGCATAATGAAGTTGATAATGAATACAGAGAACCATATCATACTATAAGGTCCTTGTTGACGCATCTTAAAGTATGTAGTCTCCTCAGGAATATTACTATACCATATCAACATATACTGTGCAAACCATACATAGGTCCAGAATATACTGAAAGCAAACAACAACTTACCAAGATCATGTGTATGCTCTTTATGTACTAGTTGAAGATATCCTTGGTTCTTAAGGTAAACTACGAATAGAAGTATAACCCCCATACCTGCAACGAATGCACTAGCAAAAGTATACCAGCTAAACATAGTAGAATACCAGTGAGCGTCAATACTCATGATCCACATCCATGGGGTAGTACTCATTTGAGTAAGTGCATACACAAGAAGGAAACCAGCAGCCCACTTCATAAACGTATAATATATCTTAGTACTATTACGTGGCGCTTTCTCCATAGAGATAGACATTGCACGGAACTTGCGTCCGAAAAATGCCCATAATCCAATAGTAACAACTGTAAAGATCACAAACATTGTTGGATTAAGGAATCCGCTTTTACCAAGCAATACCTCGTCATCACCCGGGTGTATCCAATGATAGATAGGATTGTGCCCATCAATGTTAAATGCGAATGCTGACAAGAATAAGACTACAGCAGCGATCAATCCGAATACCCACACATTGGCGCCAATAGCTTCTGGAATTCTTCTGTAAGCTACGATCCATCCACCATGTGCAAGGCTTGTGGCTGCTTGTATGAAAATACTTGCTACAGAGATCAGTAGGAAGAATACACTGTTCTGTATCAATACTAGCCAAAAGCGAGTTTTGTTAGCATCTGCTACAACTTTGTCATCAACACCTAAACCATTATTGTTTAGAAGAAAAAGACCCGCTATAACAGCTATAACACCTACCACCATTAGTATGATGCTGGTATTCCTGAATCTCGCCGGTATCTCAAAACGTTCGTTCATTGCAAATTATATTAGAAGTACGTTTATGTTTATCAGTTTTCAAAAAATTAGTGAGTGTCTTCGTTATGGTTATCATCAGCCATTGCAGTAGCATCAGATGTGGCTTCGTCTTTACCTAATGTAAATGGAGCACCACCGTTCTCAGACTGTTTTTTCTTTATGTAAGCTATTATCATCCAGCGTTGCTTAATATCTAGCTGGCTAGCGTAAGAGCCCATCATATTTTTACCAAACTTGATAGCAGCATACATTTGTCCCATCGACATATTGATGTAATTAGCAGCCATTAAGTTTGCCGGCGCAGCAAGGAACTTCTCACTAGTGTATAGAGGACCCTGACCGTCAAGCTTAGTACCATGGCATACACCACAGTATATATTATATATACGACCTCCTTCCTTCACTTCATCTTCACTAAATCTAAGACTAGTGGTCATTGTTTTATACGCATTAGTGTCACCTTCAACTAAGTGATCAGGCAATTGATGGCCACGAGCTATAGTACCTGGTACAGGCAATCTGCTAGATTGGCTATCTGCAAAGTTCGGGTTTTCAGTATAGGCATCATATGCTCTTGAGTAGACCATGTCCGGTGCATAAGTCTTTCCCGGGTTGCGACGAGTACCACCACTATTACATGCGGTAAGCCCCATACCCAAGATCAGGATCACTGCTACTGCTATACTTTTGCTCTTATTCATAAATGTGTTCAAATTCAATGTTCAATAACTTATTTGCTTATGCTTAAGTCGCTGCATTCAATTTTTCGTACTCTTCTTCTTTATCAAAACGACCATACCACCAGTCAGTTTCAGCATGCTGTACAGAAGTTTCTACTGTACCAGTAGATTTAAGAAAATCTAACGCCTCTTGCTCAGAAACATCATCTGTTATTTCTAATGCTACTACAAAAAGATCATCTGTTTGGCGCGGATGGAAAACGTGTTTCTTTACGCCTGGCATTATCTGGTTCAGATAGCAGAAAGTAAGTACCATACCTACTGCTGCAAATAGTACCGTCAACTCAAATGTGATCGGAATGAATGCCGGCAAAGAAAAGTGAGGCTTACCACCGAAGTTGATCGGCCAATCGTTGATAAAGATCCAAGACATAAAGCCTACTGCAGTACAGGTACCTGTAATACCGTATATAAAACCGGCAACGTGTAGGTCTGTTTCTTTTTGCCCAAGAGCTTTATCAAGACCGTGCACAGGAAACGGTGTATACACATCATGAAGCTTGAAGCCACTGTTGCGTACTTTGTCGACGGCAGGAAACAATACTGCCTCGTCATCATAACACCCTACTGCAAATTTTTTTATAGCCATTGTTTAATGAATTCTATAATATTATTCAAAAGCTTTTACTCAATTAATGGTGTGCATTATCGTGCACAAATTCTTCTAGTTCTTTCTCATCCTGTACAGCCATCTCACGCTTATAGTTGTCACCAGATGTTTTCAAGATGAACTTGATCTCTGATATTGCAACAACCGGGAAGTATTTAGCAAACAAGAAGTAACAAGTAAAGAACAGACCAAACGTACCTAGATAGAAACCGATCTCAGGCCATGTTGGGCTATAGTAGGTCCAGCTACCTGGTAAGTAATCGCGATACAAAGATGTAACGATGATCACAAAACGCTCGAACCACATACCGATGTTCACTACGATAGACATAACGAACGTGAATGGGATATTACGACGTAGCTTCTTGAACCAGAACAACTGAGGAGATACCACGTTACAGGTCATCATTGCCCAATAGCTCCACCAATATGGTCCGAATATTCTCCAGTGGAATGCTGATTGTTCATAAAGAACACCGCTATACCATGCCATGAATAGCTCTGTCAAATATGCTACACCCACAATAGAACCTGTAAGTACGATGACCTTATTCATTGCCTCAAGGTGACCTACAGTGATATAATCTTCAAGATGTAAGATCTTTCTACTGATGATCAATAGTGTTTGCACCATTGCAAAACCAGAGAAGATCGCACCAGCAACGAAGTAAGGAGGGAAGATAGTAGTATGCCATCCCGGTATTACTGATGTTGCGAAGTCAAAAGATACGATCGTGTGTACTGAAAGTACTAGGGGAGTACTCAAACCTGCGAGTACAAGTGCTAGTGCCTCTTGACGTTGCCAGTTCTTAGCAGTACCGGTCCATCCGAAAGATGCTAGACCATATAAACGCTTACGAAGTTTCGTTTTAGCTCTGTCACGTATTGTAGCGAAATCAGGGATAAGACCTGAGTACCAGAATAATAATGATACCGTGAAATAAGTAGAGATCGCGAATACATCCCAAAGTAGTGCCGAGTTAAAGTTTGGCCATAAAGGACCGCGTGTATTAGGGTAAGGAAGTACGAAGAAACCATCCCATACACGACCCATGTGGAAGATCGGGAATTGACCCGCACACATTACAGCGAAAATTGTCATCGCCTCAGCAGCACGGTTCACACCTGTACGCCAGCCTTGACGGAAAAGTAACAAGATCGCTGAGATAAGTGTACCAGCGTGACCGATACCTACCCACCATACGAAGTTGGTAATATCCCAACCCCAACCTACAGTACGGTTGATACCCCAAACACCAATACCCCAATAAACTTCCCAGAAAACAGAGAATACGCCAAAACCTAATAGTATTAATGAGAAAAAGAACCCAACATACCACATACGACCCGGCTTCTGCTCTATCGGGCTTACAATATCTTCGGTAACCTGGCTATAGGTCTTATTCCCATCAACCAACGGTTCCCTAACAGAAGATTCGTACTTTAAATGCATAGCACGTAATTAGTATTATTCTTTTAAAATATATTTTCTTATTCCGAATGTTTTCTTAGAAAACGATCGGGTTCATCAACTTGTCTAGATCTTCATCACCAGCTACTATCTTATCAGTATTTCTGATCTTAGATAAGTAGTTGACATATGGTAGTGTGTGTATAGACTCTAATACATAGAATACACGCTCTCTTTGGTCTTTCTTTCTGATCTGGCTGATCTCACTATTCGGGTCATTCACATTACCAAACACGATACAACCTGCTGCACATGCTTGCTGACAAGCGGTCTTAGCTTCACCATCCTTCATCGGACGGCCTGCTTTCTTCGCTTCTAGCTTAGCAGTTTGTAGTCTCTGTACGCAGAAGCTACATTTCTCCATCACACCACGGCTACGAACTGTTACGTCAGGGTTCAATACCATACGTGTAAGGTCAGAGTTCATATCGTCACGCTGATAATCTTCATATAAGTTATCCTCGAAACAATCTGCACCATTCCAATCCATCCAGTTAAAGTGACGTACTTTATAAGGACAGTTGTTCGCACAATATTTAGTACCGATACAACGGTTATAGGCCATTTGGTTCAATCCCTCGCTACTGTGGTTAGTTGCAGATACCGGACAAACGTTCTCACAAGGAGCATTATCACAGTGCTGACACATCATCGGTTGGAATACTGTTTGGATGCTATCTGGATCCTCAGGACTACCGCTGAAGTAACGGTCGATACGCAACCAGTGCATTTCCTGAGCTTTGATCACGTGAGTTTTACCTACAACTGAGATGTTGTTCTCTGCCTGACAACCTACAACACATGCACCACAACCGATACAGCTGTTAAGGTCGATAGACATACCCCAGTGTATACCAGGAGAGTCAAATACAGGGTAAAGAGTACCGTTCTTACGGAAATCATCTTCCCAGTTATCAGCACTATGGTCAGCCATAGGTGCCTTAGCGTGTGCAGGCTTAGCTCCGTGAGCATCGCCATGTCCGCCAGCATCACCGTGGTCTCCATGCTCTTCCCAAGGAAGTGCGCTATAATGAGAAAGTTCTTCTTTACGTGAATTATATAAGTGTGCAGGATCTTTCGCAAACTCATCTAGCGTATACTCATGAATGATCGGACGACCTTCATAGCTATGGTGAGTTTGAGTGATCGCTACAGAATGTGTTTTATCTGTCTTAACTATTTGAGCAGCTGCAGAGTAAGTACGGTTATTACCTGCAAGAGCTACTAGAGGATAAGCATTTTTCCCACCTACTAGCAAACCTCTCTTATTAGTACCGCTACCTGCTGCCATACCAACACCTTTACTACGTCCGTAACCAACGGCTACTGCTACTACATCGTTGTGCAGACCAGGTACTACAACTATTGGCAATTCCATCTCAACGTTGTTAGCAGTTATCTTGATAACACGTTTGTTATGGTCTACCTCTGTAATAGATGTTAGCTCTTCATCTAGTTCTTTAGCTTTCTTAGGAGAGATACATGCGTAGTTATCCCAAGTAGCTTTGGTCATTGGGTCAGGCATTTCCTGCAACCAAGGGTTGTTACTCCAAGCACCACCGTAACCGATAGATATCTTTTCGTAAACCACTACTTCCATACCGTCCACAGCTTTCTTAGACTGTATGTTAGCAATTGCAGCATTTGTATCTCCGCTATATGAAACACCACTGAATGTCATTCCGCCAGCTGGCTCGATAACACCATCTTGTAGTGCTTGATCAAAATTCTTCTGTCCACCTAGTTTGTTGGTCCAATACTTTGTCCAGTACTCGCCATAAGTGGTTGTTTCACCTGCCCAAGTCATAAGACTATCTTGGAAAGCTCTTGTTTTGAACATTGGAGCTATACCAGGCTGCATCAAGCTGTAGAAACCAGTCTTAGGCTCAGCATCACCCCAGCTTTCTAAGAAGTTGTGGTCAGGAGTCACATATTTACACTGCTCTGCTGTCTCGTCCATGCGGTCTGCAAATGATACAGATACTGGCACTTTCTTAAGAGCAGCTGCAAAGTCAGCATTATTATAATCGTATACAGGGTTAACACCGTGCATGAAGATAGCACCTACATTACCAGCTTTCATTGAAGCAGTAAGGTTAGCCATATCTTTATCAACACCTTGCTTATAGTTACTGTTTACTGCCCAGTTCACAGTATTACCGTTAGCACCTATAGCATCGTTGATAGCGTTAACTACAGTTTGTGTATTTACATCATTATCACCGCATACTACTACACCATTACCTTTCTTAAGGTCTCCGGCAGCTTTAGCTATTAATGTATTCAGCTTAGCACTAGCAAATGATGGTTTAGTACCGTTTGCAATTGCATTATAAAGAGCTGCAACTACTTTACCCATCTCAGATGGCTTACAAGTAGCACGCTCATCAGCAGCAGCACCAGTAATAGTATGGATAGACTCTACGTGGTAGTGCTTAGACATTGTAGGGTTGGTCGCGCTTACCTTACGTCCTTTAGCATGCTGCTTAGAGAACTCGACAGGAGACAACCAAGTACCTAGGAAGTCAGCACCAAGACTCACGATGGTCTTAGCTTTATCAAAATGGTATGATGGTAATGCTTTCTTACCGTAGCAAGCTTCATTAGCTTCTAACATAGCCGAATAAGAGATAGCATCATATGTTACATGCTTAGTATTCGGATATTTAGCGATGAACTTGCTGATAATATCTTTTGTAGTAGGACTGATGATACTAGCAGTAAGGATATATGCTTCTTTATTGTTTGAAGCAAGCTCATCCATTATTCTGCGGTCGATAGCTTCGTATGTAGGAGCCTCTTTACCATCAGCCATTGGGTGACGAAGACGTGCATTATCATAAAGATTCAATACAGCTGCTTGTACTCTTGCAGATGTAGAACCTTCAGTGATAGAAGATAACGTGTTACCTTCTAGCTTTATCGGACGTCCGTCACGAGTTTTTATTACAACCGGGCAATAATCACCACCATCTACAAATGTAGATGCATAGTAGTTAGGCACACCCGGAACAATCTCTTCTGGCTTTATAGCATAAGGTATCACCTTACGCACAGGCATTTCACAACTTGCTGCTAATGTAGCTGCAGCTGTACTGAAGCCTAAGAACTTTAAAAAGTCGCGGCGAGGAGTATTGGCACCAAGTAGGTCATCGCTAAGATCAAGAGGTAAGTCCTCTTTAAACTCATTGGCAACCACTTCTTTATGTTCTGCAGTTTCGTGCAGCTCTTCCAAACCCTTCCAATATTTTTTCTGACTCATATTGTTCGACTCGGTATATTAAGTTTCCGAATAAATTTTAAATCAAATTAGTAGTGACATTTTTGACACTCTAAACCACCTATATCTTCTACAGTTACACTTGTACGCTTACCTTCTTTTATTTCTTCGTGATACTTCTCGTATATGCTGTAGAAATCATTGTTCGCAAATTTCACATCTGTCTGACGGTGACAGTTAACACACCAACCCATAGATAGTGGCGCAAACTGCTTAACCTCATCCATATCGTGTATCGGTCCGTGACACTGCTGACAAGCTACTTTACCAACTGCTACGTGCTGAGAGTGGTTGAAGTATACGTGATCTGGCAAATTGTGCACCTTGGTCCACTCAATAGGAGTAGCTAGGATATTACCTGCCGAATCGCGATTGTATGTCTTAGTATCAGGATTCCAACCTGCGTACTGATATAGTTTCTGAATTTCTGCTGTACCGTTGATCTCTTCACCTTCACTAGTTACAAGAGGATCTCCTGTATACTCACTGATCTGTTTGTGACAGTTCATACACACGTTGGTAGATGGCACCATTGCATGTCTACTCTTCTCTGCAGCTGAGTGACAGTATTGACAGTTGATCTGATTAACACCTGCGTGTACTTTGTGAGAGTAGAAGATAGGCTGCTCAGGCATGTAGTTCTGTTGGCGTCCCATTTCTATTGCACCATTTACGATCCAGTAACCCACACCAATGAATAGAACGATAAGCCCTATTGCAATGAATACCTTGTTACGGTAGATCGGAATATCTTTTTGTACTGGAAGACCTTCTTTCTCGTTAGCAACACGACGTAGACCGCTGTTCACTCTCCACAAGATGATCATCAACACCAACAACACTACAGTGATCATTGAGTACAACCATGTGTTATCAGTTTCTGGAGCAGCTTGACCAGCAGCACCAGGATCTGCGGTTGGCGTAGCAGGTTTAAAGTCTTCAACGTAACCTATCACAGCATCTATCTCAGCTTCAGACAGGCTTGGGAACGCGGTCATCGCAACCTTGTTCCAATTGTTGAATAGTTCATTTGCATACTGATCGCCACTAGCAACTACTGCTTGCGAGTTATGCACCCAGTTGTAGATCCACTCTTTACTAGGCGCGCGGTCGCTGACACCCTGAAGTGCCGGACCTGTAAGATCTTTTAACGGGTGGTGACAGCTAGCACATTGCGCCTTAAAGATTGCTTCACCATCCGGGTCTTGCGCAGCAGCTTGTGCACTAAACGTAAATAGCGCAATAACTAAAGC
>CAZPDA010000005.1:22438-30122 GCA_964585115.1 uncultured Flavipsychrobacter sp. | reverse complement strand
TCTGTAAACTCTGCTTTGCGGCTATCAATCAGCTTGTGCAATGTCCATATTGCCACAGCTACCACATATACCAGCAACCTCCATATAGAGAACTTGCTCGTGCTGGTTAGCACTGCAAGAGCTGGCTCTGCTTCTTTAGCCGTGATTATTTCTTGTTCTATTTGCTCTATGGTTTTTGCCATGTTATTGCACTTTAAAATCTATTCCTATTTTCCAATAGCCAATACCAACATAAACGTCTTTAGCACTTACACTGGCAGGCACTATTTTAAATTTGTCGTAGTACGCTAGGTTATCCTCATGCACGGTGTTCGGCTCTACCTCTATTTGCGTCCTAGGTGTTAGCACATCGGTGATGGACATATTGTTTTGCTCAGCAATGTCAAAAGCCGCCTCAATAGTACCCGCAGCTTGCAGAGCTATATCTAGCACCGACTGATTATGCCTCGTTATTATCGTTCTCTTTTGTGCCATCGAACTCAAAGTATTTGTTCATTTTTCTAAGTATCACACCGATTATCTTTTTTGACTCAGCATAGCCCAACATGGATAGGTTCTCTAAATAGCTCACCAAGTATTGAAAGAATAGCAGTACAATGAATATGTAATACAACCACACGAATGGATTAACAGGGAAGCCCATTACATCAGGAATGTCTATGAACATTGCAAATACATTCAGTGTGATGATGATGTGTAAGTACACACCTATCTTCAGCAACATTCTACCAGCCTTACGGCTCTTAAATCGCTCTCCTTTGACCTTTCTAGCCGCTTTAACACCGGAATAGAACTCAGCTATCATAAGACCGATAAAGGCAAGAAAAACGAAAGCATGCAGCCCTGTTACCCTCATTACAAATGCTGAGGCTGCACTGATAGCTACAATGTCAGGCGCACGTTTGGTATATAACAACCTGAATGTGCTAACCTTGAACTCGGTCATATCAACGAACCCAAAGCCTTGTATTATGTATGTCAGTTTCTCTTTCATTATTGCTTTTTTGCTATTACGTCGAATATGTCCTTTAGCTCATCGTAGTTCTTACCATCTCTCTTGAGCTGTATCTTCAAGAGCCTGCGTAGTTTGGAGTCGGTCACTCTGCTTTTAATGAACCTGAACAAGCCCATGCCGATGATAGGGTCTTTTTTTAGCTCCCCTTGGTTGGTCTTGAACAAACACTCCAGCTCCTGAACGGTGCTATCACCTACAGCAAAGTCACCGTCCTTAACAGTCAGGTCGTAGTTGTCATCAAGTAAGATGTCTTTATTGTCTTTCATTAGTTCAAGCTGTAGTTAAATGTTCCCGCAACTGCTCCGCTAGGTGCTGTAAGCCCTGCGATGTATGTTATTTCCAGTCCTCTCACGTATTCATCAATAGCGTCTGATATACCCTCAGCCAGTGAGTCAACCTCTGCCTGTTGTTGTGAGTTTGGGTTTGTCATACGGGCTAAAAAGACCGCTTTTACATCATTCTTCAGTTTAATCTTGTTCAGCATGTCTTTTACTTTAAAACGTTAGGTACTCGTTGTTTAATGGCAATAAGGTCATTCACATTATTTGCTGGTGATGTAGTGCCTGCACCGTTGGTATAAGTTGCTGCAATACTAGCATCCAGCATGTCATTGATTATTTGGGTTAGGCTCTCACCATTTCGCTCTACTTTAAATCCCTCTTCCGTAATTGTCAGGATGCTATCACCGACTGTATAAACAGCCTCCTCTACTTCGTCAGCCTCTATCAGGAATGTTGCAGCGTCTTGGTTCTCTATCAGCCCGATGAGACAAGTAGTTCCCTGTTTTGGCTTTAGATAACAAAAGCCGATGCCTAGTTGCACATCCTCAAAATCAAGGTCATCAGTAACGCCAGTTGCAACCATCAACTTTTTATCCCAGTCAACACTCTTCACCTTTACCCATGCTGTTTGCACTTTCAGGTGTCCTTTGGTTCGGTTGTTTAAAAGGGTTTTAAACTCCGCACAAGCATCATTTAATGTTGAGTTATCACGCATTATTACCTAGTGTTACTATTTGTCTGTATTTCGGTGTACTATCAAACTCTTTCCTTACGCTGTCTATGTAATAGCTCCCATTCCTATCAGAGTAACGCCTGCTCTCAATCTCAGCAATCCTACCATGCGTTACTGATGGTATGCCGAAAAGTTTGATTGTGCCATCAAGACCACCTTGCTTTCTACGCTCGTAGTCCTGTTTTACTTTCTTCTCCAGCTCCGCTTCTAGTTCTATGTTGTAGTAGTTCAGGTTTAGTACATCACCGCCTTCATCACCTATCTCATATTTTAGGGTCTTACCGTTCAGCAGTATGCTGCTGGCGTTTATCTTCAGCACCACATCTTCTTTGCTACGGTAGTTCAGTTGATTGTCCACTACATTTTTTTCTAAGTGGAGTTTATAAGGAGCGTTACCTGCATCATCAGCGTAGTATTTACCGACAACAAGTTGCTTACCCTTAAAGTATGAGTGTAGGTTATATGGAGCATCCTGTAGCTTCTCCAGCACTGCCGCAACCGTTGTGTTCGGAAAGCGTACACCGCCAAGCTGCACGCCCTCCAACACATCAATATCATAGCCTTTAACAATGTCTTTTATAAGTTTATCAAGGGTTATACTTTTAGATGAATAATGCACCTTCATTTGTTTCAGCTTGTACATCTCATCAGAACACCTAATCACTATCGGTGTATCTGCCGACACTGGGTGTGATATGTAACCTTCAAACTCGGTCACAAAACGCTCATCATATCCCAGCTCTATCTTTACGGGGTCTCCTTTGCGGAACACCTCCTTCACATTTTGGTTATCAAAGAACTTTACATTCCTAGGTAGTATTATTTCGGCTGTATCGGTTAAGGTCTTCCAGCTAGTATCAATAACTACTGATGTTACTTTCCGCAACACTATATTGCGCCTTCCCTCATGTGCCTCAAAGGTCACCCGTGCCGTCATCAATAAACTCATATAACAAGCTCTTCAGGGTCATCACTACTACATATCAACTCAAAAGGCAACATGTTAGGTTTGCCTTGCAATTGGTTGAATACAGCTCTTTCTATCATCATGTTGAAAATCAACTTCTCATCGAATAGCTGACCCTCTACGGCTACACTCTCAACTACCTGCTCATATCTTAGCAATATGTCTTTCTGCTCTTGAGCCGTCCTGATGTTTGGTTCATTCAGGCACACACCTCTCATTCTTATTTGCCAGTCATCAAAGCCATACACCTCTTTTACGGTACTCTTCCCGCTGTTCAGATGTTCTTTGCCTATTATCTTTTCATGCTCAAACAGGCTAATTGTCGCAGCGGGCATATCGAACTCAGGAAGATTTACCAGCTCAATCTCTCCATCACCATTCAAAGTCTTCAGCTCACCTCCTAATAGCTTAACAGGCATCACTATCGGTGTGCCTAGCCAGCTTTGTTTTGTATCTGCAAACTCATTCAGGTTGATTGTATGACCACTGAACGTAGGTTGTACACCGATACCATTGTCCACACGCTGAGGTATGAATACTGGAGAGCTTATCCCGAAAGAAGCTGCAATCAACTGTGATACGCTATATGTTATGTTAGCCATATTGAATAAGTCCGTCTCTTAGGTTTGCATTGATTGTTTGCACCACTTCAGCAGCTATCTTTTGCACATCAAGTTTGTCTTTGATACCTGAGAAGTAGTTGTTTACCGTTAGGTTCTGAGTAATTGTATTACCGCCTTTAGTTCCTTCAATCACTAGGTCTTTAGAGCTATTGCCTGAGCCAGCTCTCGACTTTTTCTTACTTCCACTATTGCTATTGTCGATACCGTCAAGTGTAGCAAACCCATCGTCAGCGGTTGCGCCTGCTGGCATGAATGGGAAGCCCCCGTTATTGGTTGCAGCATCGGGTTTCTTATCATCTTTGAAAGATTGAACCCCTTTGCCATATCCTCTATTGTAAGCATCACCAACACCTTTAGTTAGCCCGCCTCCTTTAATGTAGTCATAGGTTCTTTTAGCGGTACTTATAGGGTTGAGCTTATACGCAGCCTTAGCAGCTCCAGCCCAGTCACCTTTGTTTATTGCTGCTATTGTTTCAGCTATCGGAGAGAACACTGCTGAGAATAGTCCTTTGATGTTTGAGAAGACCTGTTTAAAGGTCTCCCACAATCCATATACAACGCCTCTAAAACCTTCAAACTTGTTCCAAGCATACACAACGGCAGCGGTCACCGCTCCAAGAGCCAGTGCCACCCATCCTAACGGGCTACTTACAAAAGCTGCATTCAATAAGGTCTGAGATATGGTAGCGGCTTTAGTGGCTATATTCTGTAACCATGTTACTTTGGTAAGCCCTTGTACTATTGGTATCATCCCAGCTATTAGCTGAGCTACACCACCAAACTCTTTACCATAAACAGCGATATTGCCGAACGAGTCAGCAAACCAGCTCTCCATATCAGCAAGCCACCCTTTTATCCCTTCTCCAGCTTCCTGAACGGACTGTATATTGTTGATGTCAAGGTCAACGTTATTAAGCCCTGAGATGAAGCCTAGACCAGCATCCTCACCAGCTCCTTTAAAGATGTCTGCCAGCACAAGTTGTTTGGCTTGAGTGGTTGCACCATCCATCGCCTTGCTTATCATTTGCACGGCTTCCCATGTGGTCTTACCTGCTAGGTCTTCTACCTCTATACCGATACCCTGTAGCGCATCTACTTGAGCTTGACCCATTTCCCTCAGCGACAGGTTTGCCTCTTTTATTGCATCAAGAGACTTGTCTGACAATATGCCGTCCTTACCTGCTTTAGCCATTAAAGCAATACCCTCAGCGGCAGATAGTCCAGCCTGCTTCATATGTGGTGCATACTCTTTTAGCTGGTCTAGCATGTCACCGTTCAGGTTTGCACCTTTTTGGAAACCTTGCTCTATAAGAGAAAGAGCCTCATCGTATGATATGCCCATCTGTTTAGATGTAGCATTAGCAGCACGGGCAATGTCCATAGAGTCTTCACCATAAACCTTAGAAACATTATGAACCTTTGCAGTAAGCTCATCAAGCTCATTGCCTGTAAGGTCGGTCATGCGTTGCAGGTTGGTGCTTAGGTCAGTTATATCAGTTGCAAAGCTCAAACTGTCAACAACTTTCTGCACTACTTCCCATGCTTGGTTTGCACCTAGGACTATAGCACTCCAGTTATTTTTGGTTTTGTTCGGGTCAGGGTTTCGCTCTATCTCCTCAAGCTGAGCCTCTAAGCCTGCCAGCTTGCCCTCATACCTTTTTATATTCTCAGTAGCCTTGTCTATCTCAAACTTGACCTCTTGTGCGTAGGAGTCATCAGCATTCTTATTTAGCCACTCATACAAGCCCTTCAAACGAGTTTTCTCATGGTCTACCATGTCAGACAGAGCCTTGTGCCTATCGAGTGCCTCCTCAGCAGCTTTGCGGGCTGATGCACCCATTGTGTCTAAAGCGTCAGACGTACGCTCCACAACATTTTTCATATCATCAGTAGTACCCATTGCCGACTTCATCGGTGCTGAGATAACATCTACTAACTTTAAAATCCAGTTGGTTTGTACGTCTGACATCTTTTACTTTTTGTACATGGTTTTTACTAGCTCCACAAGCCCTTCCATCATCACGCTTGCAATTGCAGCCGCTTGAGCTTTCCTGTTTGTGTCGGTCATGTATTTGTATTCCTGTATGAGCTTTGCCCACTCATCATCAGGCATCGTTTCGGGGTCTCGTCCGTAGTGAAAGCGAATAATGGCATTACCTCTCTTTATTGCCTGTCTATCGAACTCATCCTCCTCATCACTCCTAGCTAAGTAGTGAGTGGCTAGAGCTTTTTTACTGTTGACTTCTTAGCAGCCATCAGTTTGCCTATTTCCTTTAGCACTTTAGAGTAAACAGCACCGTCATTTTCCAGCATATCCATATCACCCCCCAATACACAGTTGGCAATGAATACCTTGTTACTATCACCTATTTTGTTTTCCGCACCCAGCTCACCAACTCTATCTACTACAGTTCGGCTAGGAACACGCAATACAAAATTTGCTATGATTGGCTCTTTGCCTTCAGTACCCTCCTCAACAATCACCTCACATGAACGCAATGAATTAAAGCCGTATTTGGCTTTCCAGTCACGTATCATATCCTCGGTTATTTCGTCGTACCTCATAGGCTTTTGCTCCTGAATTGTTTGTTTGTCTTGCACTTCGTTTTGTTTGATGATTAACGATTAATTATACAGGTACGTTCCAGTCAATCTGAGGCGTGTATATGTCATAGACCGTCCATACACTACCATCACCTTGTTTTACGGTGCGCCCTTGATTTCGGATGCGACAAGCCCTGATTATATCAGAGGTTATTACACCATTCTTGCGTTGGTACTGCATAATGATGTCGCCAATTTCAATCTCCTGTATTCTCGTACCAGCAGGGAGTGTTTCAAGGAGAGCGTCCATCTCTTCTTTCAGAATACCAATAGAGCAGCTAGCCTCATAATTCTGCAAATCAGAAACGCCTATGTCATATATGCCTGCTCCTTTAATACCTTCTATGGGTATATTGTCGTTATAGTCTACCTCTTGAATGCCCTCCATGTCTCTGAAGAGCATGTTACAGGTTAAACTATTCCAACCCTGCACCGTACCGAATTTGTTTACAATAGTTTGTACTTGCGCCATGTTCTATAGTTTGTTTGTTAAGCCGATAGGCACTGTAAAGCTGTGGATGACACCATCTGCTACTACAGTAGCTTTGATGATTAGCGGGTTGTTATAATCAACCACTTGCTTAGGGTCAATGTATACTTCACCTCCGCTTATCTCATCATCTGCGGTCATTCTCACAATTGGCTTTTCTGCTAGTGTTGTCAGCTTGGTTATTGTTGTTGCTTTGATGTAGCCGCTAGTAACATCCTTTTTGAACTTGCCCTTAATCTTTGGGAAGATTTCACTCTTGATGCCTCTGGCTACTTTGTTCCACACTCTGTTTCGCTCACCAAAAGAGTAGTCCGACTCAAGAGAAACACAGGTTGCGGAGTTGTTGAAGAATAGCCCGCTTTCACCTTCATAAAAGCCAGCTACTATATAACCCTTGTCCTCAAGAGCTTTCAGGTCTGTTGTAGATAAGCTCTTGATTGGCGTACCATCACTAAGGCTTGCAGATGCCCAGCGATTACCTCTTGTTAGCGGGTACACTCGGTCTCCTTTCTTTGCGGATGGTTTGTTCTCTACATCGGTTGAGCCTAAGTTCTCATTTACCTTGCGCACACTATACATACCTAGCACCGCACCCACACTTGCATATTTAGCGTAGGCTGCGTCTAAGCCAGCTACATACTCATCTTGAGCGATAGACACTTGAACGTTGCCTGCACTCTTCTCACGGAGGTTAGGATAGTCTACGATTGCAGTAGTGCCTCCTGCCTTTCCAGCACCCCCAACTACTACATTGTCAATCAGCCTGCCATCTGCGAACTGCGCATCTATCTGAGCCTGTATTAAGTCCACTTTAGTATCAATGGTCTCTGCCTCTTCAGCAAAGCCTTGGAAGCCGATAATCTTTGCCGCGGGAGCTTCTTTAATGGCATTCTTAAAGTCAGTAGTAGCCATTACAGCTTCCACAGCTAAAGCGGTAGGTACTGGCATCAAGTATAGCTTGCCGTTTGGTG
>CAZPDA010000005.1:0-22428 GCA_964585115.1 uncultured Flavipsychrobacter sp. | reverse complement strand
CTCAAAGAACTCGGTCACTTCATTTCTGACAAGCAAACTTTCATTTGCATCAAAGGCTTCATCAAAACCGTATGTGTCAGCGTCGGTAGGTTGTAGTAACTCCAGTACATCATAGTGACTGATGTCTACTGGCAAAGAAGCCAACGGCACAACGCAACACATCATCATCACGTTATCATCGTTAGGGCTGCTACCGTTCAGCCCACCATTTAGCTTCTGTACATCTGTTGATTGAAAACCACTCATTTGTTAGTCTTTTGATAGTTCAGCAATACGCTCATCAAGTGCAGTTACTACAGTCTTGCGAGCCTTGTCTTCTTTAGCAGCTTCACGCTCCTTGATGCGATTAAGCAGCTCAAGGTCTTCGCAACCTTCAATATGCTCAATCAGCTCTTTGGCGTTCATGCTAATTGTTGGGTCGGTCAGCTCCTCAATGCGAGTCTCCAGTGCTTGGATTGCCTCTTCACGACCTTTGCCGTCTACCTCTTTCTTTAGCATATCTGCCAGCCTTTCAGCATCCTCACTCACCTTTACGGCTTCAATGAACTTGGCAAGTTTAGAGTCCTCCTCCTCTTCAGCATCTTCATTCTCTATCTTGTACACAGTGCCTTTGCCTGCATGATGTATCGCACGGTGTTTGTGGATGAACAATTGACCGTCAGTAGTACCGTATAGTACCTTTGCACCTACTCTGTTAAAGTGCTTGCGAGCCATCTCCTCCAGCTCACTTTTGCTATATATTCTCTTTTTCATTACAAGATTTTTTTAAGAAACCATCCGATGGATATTAAAAGGGCTACGCCTCCTATCCATGCCAGCACCTTCACACCTTTAGGTACATACTTGACTGGCACATATCGGATGGTTACAGTGTTTGTTTTGTTTGTTATGGTTTTGTTCTCTGATAAGTATTTTCCAATGATCTGTTGACTGTCACATTCACAGTCAAAATGCAGCGTATCATCCTTTACCTGAATAGTAGCCTTTGCGTTTTTAGAGCCTTTTTTCTCGGCTTTAAACCCGTTTTTAACCATTACTATCGGCAGCTCAATGAACGTTGTGTCTCGTGGAGATAGGACGGGAACAGAATGCTCCGTAACAGTGCGTTCTATTATTGTCGTATCTGTGGTCTCTGTGGTCTCTGCCACAATCTTTGAGCTTCTACAAGCAGTGATAGAAATAGTGAACAACACTGCTACAAGAGCGAAAATCTGTTTTATCCTAGCCATGAGTATTCAAGTTTAGCATCGAACGATGGGCACTCTTTAATACGCTCCCATTTATCGACCTTGCCGTTTTTGTTTTTATCAGGAGAGAAGTCTCTGTGTCCTAAAATCTCAGCTTCAGGGTACTTCGTCCTAAGTGTAATTAGCAGCTCAAGCATTGCCTCCTTTTGGGCTTCTGTACGGGTGTCATACGCTTTCCCGTTCTTTATACCTCCTATGTAGGCGATATGAATAGAGTGTGCGTTATGCCCTTTAACACCCCATGAAGGCAAGCTCTCAGGTTGTAGACAATGCACCTTGCCATTAGCATCAATCAAGTAGTGGTAACCTGTTCTTGTCCATCCGAGTCCGCCTTCACTTTTGGGGCGTTTCCAGTAGCCTGTAATTGCCTTTACAGTTGCTTTCGGACTGGTTGCCGAACAGTGTATCACTAGGTGCGTTATTAGTCTCATTCTGTTACGCTTTTGTTGGTTATGCTACTGCTCCGCTTATGATTGCACCTTGCCCCTCATCCTTAGTTGCTACAGCAATAAAGTATATGCGGTAGCCTACCTCGGTCTGTCTGTTTCTTGTGTCGTTTTCTGCTTTTGACAGATAACGTTTTGCTGAGCCTGTAGCTTTGTAACAGGTCTTACGGTGATAGATGATAGATGCAGGCACACCTGTTACTGCTCCATAACCCTCAATATCTTTGGTAGCAGCATCGTAGTGAGGTGAGTAGCCAGGACACCACAATCTGAAACCAGCATGGTCTTTTGGAACTTTACCGTCAGACCAATCAGAACCCCATGCTTTTGCTCTTTCAGAGTCTTCAATAAGCAAGTCCATTGCATGCTCAGTAGATAGAGCGATAGACAAGTCCTTGCGAATACCTAGGTCTTGCATTTTCTTCTTATAAGTAGCAAGGTCTTTTGTGGTCAAACGCTTTCTCCCTGTACCATCATCCGCACCAGTGGTCTCTAGTACAGGAGTAGTTGCCGTGTCCGCTGCTGGAGCTAGGCTGTACAATGCGTGTTCCGCAGTCTCATCCTCAAGCTCTTCACGGTGTTGTCTTTGCACATCACTTGTTTTTTCATACGGTAGCGTTTCAGCTTCGTCATCAGTAATGGCAGTATTCTCAGTGTCATACTTGTTTAGCGCAACAAGGATGTGGTCATCATCTCTGTTGTTTACCGCAATAGGATAAACACCGTTATTGATTAACACATTAGGTGCATCCCCTTGCTTAGGTATCTTTATCACGTCGTTGCCGACCCAATTGTTCTTTGGAGTTAGGTCAGACAACCAACTGTGGTCATGTCGGAACTTTCTAATCAGCTCCTTTTCAGCAATTTCTTTTTTAAGCTGTGACATAGTTTGTTTGTTTTGTTTGTTGAATGTTGGCTTTGTTTGTTTTAGCTGTTTATGTGGCTACTATCCGTAGTAAGCATCATTTAGCTTCTCGAACTTTTCAGGCTCATTCGCAGCCATTAGGTCAAGAGCTGAAGGGTCTTTGTCTAAGTAGTCTTCAAGAGTCCACTTGCTACGGTCTTCTTTACCACCGTTAGCGTTAACATTCAACTCCTCACTTACCTTCTCAACACGAGGCTGACCCTCAATCATTTTCTTAGCAGCTTCGTAGTCCGTCATAGCCAATATTTTTATCGGCTCTTTTTGGTCTGCTGTAATTTGCTTGTTGGCATGTGCAGCTTCAACGAGTGCATCTGCTCTCTCTTCTTTCTCTTCTTCTAGCTTAGCCTGTAGCTCAGCTACTTTAGAGTTCGACTTCTTAGCGTTCTCAAGAGCCGCTTTTACCTCAGCTTCGGTTGCGTCAGCAGCAAGACCGAGCGAGGCTCTTAGTTCTAGTTTGTCCATCTCAGATGAATTTTTGCTTGTTTGTTTTGTAATAGTTGGAATATGTGTAGCACCGCAAGCAGTTAGCAGCGCGATGTCGTTGTCGTCAACCTCAATCTCCTCCTCAATTATCTCATCAATGAACCCTTTATCAAGTGCCTCTTGTGCGGTCATCCACACATCACCATTACCCCAAAAAGTATCTAGCTCCTCAGCGGTCATCCCTGTTTTTTTCATGTATACCTCACGGTACAAGGATGTGGTGTTCTCAAGTGCCTTAACATGATTAGGAAGATTAGAAAGCGTTGTGTATACACTTAGCGATGGCTGGTGTACCATCAACTGAGAGCTTTTGTAAGCAGAGCTTAAAAAGGATGATGTAAAATAGGTTGCTGCCGATGCTGCCACAGCTCCGACCACAACTCTTACTTTTTTGAACTTGTTTAGATGGTTGGTGATTTCAGTAGCTTCAAAAGTGTCTCCTCCTCGGCTGTTTATATACAGTTCACACTCTGTAAAACCCTCTTTTAAATAGTCTTCAACTTTCTCACTTATGTGTTGGCTTGTTGTCTCTTCAGTCCATCCTACATAGTCAACTATTTTAAAGCTGACCACACCCGCAGCGGCTGAGATTATGACTTTAGTGCCGATTTTATTCCCTTGTTTTTTTGCCATACCAATCGTTGTAGGTTCAAAGGTGAAACCCTTTACTGGCGCGGAAAAATCGTGATTACTGAAACATACCGCGTTTACTGTCTAATTCAGTTAACACCTTTTTTTAAGCATATATCAAGGAGGCAACTTTGCTATATACATAGCAAACAAACATGGCAACAAACGAAGAAAAAAGAGCGTTGGCACGGGTCAAATTTGTGCATCAAGGGAAGACCCAAAAAGAGTGTGCTAAAGAGCTTAACGTATCAACTCAGACCATGAGCAAATGGGCAAGAGCAGGACACTGGCGCATTGAGCGTGAGGCTCGTGTTTCTGGCACAAAGTCTCAAGTCGAAAATGTTAACATAATCATTTCAAACATTGCTAACCGTATGGTCGAAGCTCAGAGAGAGCGCAACGAGGCAATGCAAGACGGTGATGATGAAAAAGCAAAAGCACTGAGTAAAGAGCTTGTAGGGCTAGGAGACCAAGCAGGGAAAGTAAAAGGGATGCTATCTGCAATTGAGAAACACAACAAGGTCTCTTTTTCACAATACCTAGAAGTTATGGACAAGGTGTTCGGTGATATGCAAAGGCAAGATGAAGGTCTTTACATGAAGACGCTGGACTTTCAACTATCACACATTGAAAAAATAGCGGGGGAGTATGAAAGCAGCAGATAAGAAAGCAAAAGAACGGTATCTCAAGAAGCTCAAACTTGTCCGCTCACAAAAAATATCTAACCCATACGAAACCGATGAAGAGAGAGCTGATGCGATACAACGTGCTAAGGATGATGTTGTAGAGTGTGTTAAAAGGTACTTCCCTCATTACGCTACATCAGAGTGTGCTGAGTTCCAAGCTGAGTGGGCTGAGATGGTAGATGCTGACCCTACCTTCACAGGCTTTGCTAAATGGTTTAGAGGCGCGGCAAAATCGGTATGGAATAACGTTATAATCCCGTTTTGGCAATGGCTCAGGCATGGAGACAATTACATTGTCATCATCGGTGTAAACGAAAAGAAAGCGATACAGCTACTTGAAGACCTTAGAGCCGAGTTTGAGGGTAACCCACAAATCATAGCTGACTTTGGAGAGCAAAAGAACTTAGGCTCATGGAAGGAAGACCTTTGGGTGATTAAAGATGGTACGTTCATCGGTCAGGCTCTTGGTTTTGGTGAAGAGTGTCGTGGTCTTAGGGTAGGCGCAAGAAGACCTAAGTACTATAACATTGATGACCTTGAGACAAGGAAGACCATAAAGAACGAAAAGAGACAGGGCGAAATGGTTGACTGGGTTGAGAACGACCTGCTACCATCAATGGATGGAGATAATGAACGTTTGCTCATATCCAACAACTGGTGGGCTGAGACCATGTTCATCAAGAAGCTCTATGAAAAGCACCCTGACTGGGTTGTGCATGAGGTAAAGGCTTATGACAAGAACACCTATGAACCTACATGGCATTCAAAGTATACTGCTGAGTACTACCGAAAGAAGGAGAAGAGAATGGGCATCTTGTCCGCTCATGCCGAGTACCTACATGAGCCTACACCAAAGGGCAAGATATTTACACCATCACAAATAATATGGGATAAGAGACCGAATTTAAACCACTTCAAAATCATTGTAGGACACTGGGATATTGCCTATGCTGGCACTGAAACCAGTGACTATAATGCAGTACGAGTTTGGGGCTTATATCGCGATGAGTTTTGGTACATCAAGAGCTTCGTTAGGCAAACGAAAATGAGAGCCGCACTACTGTGGATGTCTTATGTACAAAAGACCTTACCTCCTACAGTCAAGATACACTGGCAATATGAAGGTCAGTTTTGGAATGATGAAGTACAGCGAACCATTAACGAAGTACAAAAGGAGACTGGTGTTAAACTGAACTTGTACAGGATTTCTACCCCTAGGGTGAAAAAGTATGACCGCATGATGGGCATGCAGCCATATTATCAGAATGGCAGACCTCACTACGACAAGCGCATGAAGAACGACCCTGATACTCAAACAGGGTTAAAACAGCTATATGGCATAGAGCCAAACTACACCACAAAAGATGATGCACCTGACGCTGACGAGCAATGCTTCCAAAAAATGGAGGCACACTTAGACGTAGGTAAGAACACAGCAAAACCACAAACTGGGCGAATGCAGCCTAACAACGAACGAATATGATATACTTAACTGATGCGGACTTGACCGCTGATTCATTTCAACGCTTTATAGACGACTCTACTGAGGATGTAGCCACAGTACTCGACAAGAATGAGGAGCGTGCTATAGGTATCGCTAGGAGCTACCTACAAGGCAGGTATGATGTAGACAAGATATTTGATGAGAACGACCCTATTAGGGATGAGCTACTGGCTGACATCATAACAAAGATTACACTCTATAAGGTGTTTAGCAGAAATGCGATGAGGGAGATAAGCACTAACATTAAAGAGGATTACAACTGGGCATTAAAACAGTTGCAAAAACTCAGCGATGGCAACCCTCAGCTCAAAGACCTTCCAGTGCCTACTGATGAAAATGGAGACAGTACAATCTCACCGATGTACGGCAACAATACGAACAGAGACTTTTACATGTAAACAGCAAACAAATGGGAATATTAAACAGTTTAAAGAGCCGAGTACTAGGGTTCGCATTAAGAAGCACTCCTGACAGTGCTGTCATGGTAGAAGCAGCAAAGCGTAGAGGCTTTGACAGTAACCAAAGAGATGGGATATATAAACAGTTGATACAGGATGCAGAGACAAGGCAAGCAAAGAACCTGAAGGTCTACAAAGATGCTGTAGCTATGGCAACTGACCCTGAAGAACCTGACCGTCAGGAGCTATCTAGTTTTTTCAACAATATGCTACTTGACAATCACCTTCGTTCACTCATTGATAGCATCATATTGCACATACAACGTAGCAAGAAGAAACTAGTTGACAATGATGGTGAAGAGACTGACGAAGCTGAGGACTTAGGAAAGCTGCTAGACCGTCCGTGGTTCAACGACCTTATTAGACTTTGGATTTTGTCAGACTTTCAAGGCACTACATTGCTTGAAGCCTTTGAGGTCACCAAGCAAGGAGAGCTGGCACGTATTGACGAGATACCACAAAGCCACTTTAATCCAGTCAAAGGTCTGATATATGAAGAGGCAGGAGGTGCGACAGGTCGTAAATGGGCATACAAAGAAGCACCGCTTGACCGCTTTTACCTTCAACTTAGAGACAATAGGTACTTAGGTAAGTTGGAAAGACTTGCACCAATGACACTAGCAAAGAAGCTGGCTATCGGAGCAATGCAAGACTACATAGATAAGTTTGGAGTGCCGCCTATATTCATCACAACTAACAGGCAAGATGACGGCAAAATAAAAGAGCTGTACAATGCTGCGATGCAATTCAAAAACAATCACTTCATGCTTGCGGGGGAGGGAGATAAGTTTGAGATAGGGCAGGTATCAGGTCAAGGTGTGTCACCGTTTGAAAGTGCCATTAAAATCGCAAACCATGAGATAAGTAAAGGCGTGTTAGGAGGTTCAAGCATTGCAGACGAAAAGTCTTTTGTTGGCTCTGCTGAGATACAATTCTCATTTGCTAAAGACCGCTTTGAGAGCTATAAGCAAAGTTTTGAGTATTTGTTCAACACTGTGTTTGTGCCAATACTCATAAACCTAAGCCCTAACATATATAGCAAACTGGCTAACTACACTTTCAAGTTTGATGACACTGAGAGCTTGAGCGCGAAAGAGCTTATCAATGCACTATCTCAATTAGGTAACATATACGAGATTGACCCTGAGTATATCTCAACCCGTACCGGCATACCGATATTAGGTAGAGTGAACACTCAAACACAACCGCCAAAGCAGCTAGACGAAAAAAAGTAGGTAGGGCTGCATCTATTCAAGCAAAGTGGGTCAGCCCAGCAAAAGCTATAAGACGAATTTCAAGACACTACAGGGTACAAGATGCTTGTTGCTCTGTAGAGCTTAAAGCAATAGACCTGAGCGACTGGGAGAAAACAATTACCCGTATTGCTCAAGACCTTCAGGAGGGAAAGATTAAAACATCTGACCTTGATGGGCAACTTGTAAAAGATACATATTCAGAGCTTAGCGGAGCAGCTAAAGCAGGCTACGGTAAAGACTGGATGAAACTGTCTGATGATACTGGCGCACCTGAGCCAGCAGCTCTTATCATGCAACAAAACCTATACAGGTTCTCAGGAGCTAAGAGCTACGCTCAGATGGTTGAGATAAACAACCTGTTGACAAAAAAAGGCAAACAGCGTGGGTTTGATGAGTTCAAGGCTGACGTACTGAAGATAAATGAGAAGTACAATCAGAACTACCTACAAGCCGAATGGCAGACGGCTAATCAGTCCGCTAAACATGCACGGGATTGGCAAGAGTACCAACGTAATAAAAAGAACTTCCCGAACCTGAAATATAAGACACAGGGTGATGACAAAGTGCGTCCTGAGCATGAGGAGCTTGAAGGCATAATTGCACCGATTGATAGTGACTTTTGGAGCAGGTATTATCCTCCTAACGGTTGGCGTTGCAGATGCTATGTAGTACAAACGGCTGAACCTGCTACTAAAAACATCCCAACCGATGTGGAGAGCATTGCACCTGAGTTCCGTAACAATGTAGGCATAGGAGGTGAGGTCTTTAAAGAGACACCTGAGAAAGGCAGCAAACAACATCCATATTTTGTACTGGCTCGCTCATCAGGAGGCAAACAGTTAGAGATAGCGTTTGAACGCATGAAAGCTCAAGCACCTTCAGAAATAGCCTACAAGGCAAAGAAAGGGGGTAAGGTTGCCATTAATCCGTTTGCTGATATATCTGACCTTGAAGACAACTTTAACACAGGGAGGATAATCGCTGACGGCTTAAATGCCAATGTATTAATCAGACCACACCTGAACAGGAACTTGATTAAAGGCAAGAACCCTGAGTATGAGATTAACGGAAGGCTTGCAGACCGCAAAGGCATCCAGTCACTAAAAGGTATCTCCAGTGCAATAGATGCCTCTAAAAGACAAATGATGGACAAGGACACCAACCCTGATGGTGAGGCGTACACTATCGTGATAGACCTGAGCGGGATAAAGACAATTGACCTGAAGGAATTGAGAACGAACCTGAGCAGGAAGATAACACCCGATAGAGGCAAACATATTTACAGCATCATCTTTACTAGAGACAAGATTGCTGTTGAATTGCTGAGGGATGAGATTGTGAGGAGAGACTATAAAAAACTTGATAAAATACAATAGGTAGCCGTGAGGCTACCTAAGGAGGCGACTTGATACAATCGCGTCGCATGGACTACAAAGATAGTGAATTATGGCATACGAAACGCCAACACCAGACTTTTTAAAGATGGCAGAGGAGCTGTTGAAGGAGCTACCCGCTCAGGTAGCTGAGCAAGCACTTCGCCATTTTAACATGAGCTTTGAGAAGCAGGGCTTCACTGATACGAGCTTTATCCCTTGGGTAAAGAGAGCTGACGACCTGACCTTTGGAACTAACCATCCGTTGTTGGACAAGTCGGGCGAGCTGAGCAATAGCCTTGCAATACTATCACAGACCATGCAACGCATAGAGATAGGCACTACGGGCAATATACCCTATGCTGGTATACATAACAGCGGAGGCACGATACAGGTCAAAGTAACGCCTAAAATGAGGCGTTACTTTTGGTTTATATACCACAGCCTCACCAAAGGGTACGCTCACGGCTCTGAACCGCCTGACCATATACTGAAGTGGAAGCACATGGCATTAACCCGTAAGCAGCATCTAACTATTAGAATACCACAAAGGCAGTTCATCGGCAGGAGCGAACAGCTACTCAAAGACATTGACGAACTGGCAATAAAAACGATTTTAAACAAATTCAAATCGCTAGAGAATGGATGATAAACAAAAACTGACACAACTATATGTTGAGCTATGTGACAAACTTTCTGCTAAAGTTCCTGAAATAAAATGGATGGACTTGTGGCGCAATCAGGTAGATTTCTTTTCTACAGAGTTGACGTTTGCAGCTCCAGCAGCTTTTTTCTCTTTTGATACACTAGGACATAAAGACCTAGGGAACAAAGTACAACAGGTAAAGATGCAAGTTAGCATCAGGTACTATTTTGAGACCTTAGCCAAAACCTATAAAGGCTCATACAATCAAGACAAAGCTCTTGAGTTCTTAGATAGCATCAGTAAAATACATGGTGCGCTACATGGCACTAGCGGTACTAACTATTCTGAAATGATGCGAACTGGTCTCAGAGCGTTAGACAGTGCAGGTCACGGTAGTTTATATCTACAAACATTTACTTGTGACATGTACGACTATGCTGCATCTGACGAGTATGAGGCTACTGATATTACTATACAAGTTGAGAAAGGAGGTATGCCTGAGACTGAAGAGGACGAACCGAATGACGGCACAAATACTTTCGTGATATAGTTAAACCCTGTTCCAAACTATGTTCTCAATTGTAGCACTTGAGCGGAAATATTTATCTGCAAGTTTTTCGCAGATATACTCAGTTGTGTATACCCGTTTGCCTTTGTACCTTTTGTTATACAAGTTATGATAGTCTTTACGCACCGTTTCATAGAAACGCTGTGTACTATCTTTCTTGCATTTTGCTGTAGCTAAGGCTTGGCTCATGGACAATAACAAAATTAAGACAATACACATTTTTTTTACTAAAAAGTATTCTAACAAAAAAGCCTCCCGATTAAGGAGGCTTTTTTTATCAGTGGAGCTTTCGCCAGTCCCAAGGAGGCAAAGCATCAGGCTCAATCCACAATCCCTTTCGTTCACGCCTTGCTTGCACTTCAAAGTCACTCCACTGCTTACTCTTATCATATCTCTTATAGTGCCATGCTAAACCAGTCTTCAGTAGCACCTCATTCAGTACAACACCATCACCGCAATTCACCTTTGCTATCACTCGTCCGTATCGGTCTCTTGTCAAGCTGTCGATGCTAAGCGTTTTCCCTGCGATATAAGCCGCTGCCGTATCACGGGCAACCCTACCATAGGGCTGACCTATTTCAGGGCAATCTATACCGTGCAAACGAACTCTAACCTGTCTATTACCATCAACCAGCAGTGTAAAAGTATCTCCATCGTGAACGCTTACTACTTTCCCTGTTATCTGAGCAAACAGGCATAGCGGGAAGAACAGCAGCGCAATAAATAAAGCTCTCATTAATATTCCCATTTTAACCCGTCAACATCAAACTTTATCACCTTATCTCCAGCCTGATAGAAAGGGGCTTTTATCATTAGTTTTTTAGCTGTTTTAACCTTGTTTAAAAAGGCTTTGGTATCATTGATAAATATGATGTTCGGGTTGTACGAGTCAGGCTCACTAAATGACATGTCCATAATATCACCATCATCAAACTTCACAGACACCTTCTCATTGTTAACGTGTATGAATTGACCTTTGTCGGTGTCCAGTATCACATCATCATTACCGTTGGCACTGTGTCTCAATGTCAACCTAAATCGCGACCCTCCATCATATGGAAAATCAAAATCAATAGTATTTGTGGAGTAGGTTGAACAGAACCAAGTGGTGTCTTCAGTCATCTCATCTACGGTCGTTCCGTACTTCCAGTTATCAACTGGTTGAGGTGTTGCTGCAACTGTGTCGGTTGGTGTGTTGTCGGTTGGTGTTTCGGTCGGTTCGCCACAGCTCATAATGAATAAAGTTGCTGCGGTCAATGTCAATAATCGTTTCATGTTGTAATGTAAATTTTGTGCAAGATAGTTATATGTTATTGATATGGTCTTTGTATACCTCTTTAAACTGTGTTATTAGCTCCACTAGCTCTTTATAGTTGTGCTGGTTCAGCTTCTTATGAAACTTGCCGTACTTCACACACCAGCCATCAAGCCGCTTCATATCAACCCTGTTAGTGTTGGGAAACCTGTACCCGCTCTGATGAGCAAAAGAGATTATTACCCGTCTCATTCTTTCAGCCTTAGCCTCGTCAGGGTCTCTATCCTTCAGGCTCTTTATTAGGTCATTAGCTTCGTGGAAATACATATCCTTTGATGTGTCCGTTCTGCCATCGGTATGAGATAGCACCAGTATTTTCTTTTGACCCTGCAATCCTAACTTCTGAACCAGTACCGCTATAGCTGCCTTTTGACGGTTGTTTGCAAACTTACTTCCACTCATTCTCCCACATTTTATCGTTTAAGTAACGCTCAGGGTCTGCTTTACTTCTAAACCCTGTTCCTTTCAAATAATTGAAATAGACCTTAACTCCGAAGTATGCCTTTACTCGTTCAGAGTGTGACAGCTTATTCCACTTTGGCAGGCATCTTCCTTTATTGATTTTCTTATTGTAAAAATCCCAAAACTGTTGAAACGTCACATCAAAATCACTGGATATAAAGTTCAGATTCGCCTTCCCAAAATGAGACAGAAAGTTGTTTTTAAAATACATCGCTGGCATCCTGTCTTTTATCCATTGTATTTGGTCAACGCCTATCTCAGCATGTAAAAAATCAAGTAGTAACAGCTCATTGTTCTGACCATAAACAACATATATCTCTCCTGAGAAACTGGGTGATGTTACAGTGAACTTTACCATGTATTAGTATTTAAGGGTAAACAATCTTGATACGATATTCACGAGCGTGTTGACGCTCTTTAATAGCTCCTTTGCTATCTCTCCAGCATGGTAGCAGGTGCAGCTCATCAGATGCCATCAGGAACGGCACTAAGTACCTCATTATCTTGTGCCAGTCATCACAGTGCTTTAACTCAGGATGCTGCTGTACCAATGTCACAGGGTTATATATTGAATATCCCTGAGCAAGCAGCTCTTGTTCTTTTCGGGCAAACTTCTCCAGTACCACATCACTATCCCAACCCGTTACGGCTCCGCCTATATAGGCACGTTTTATTTTACTCATATCTAAGCGTGTAAGAATTTAATTGATTAGAATATCCTATTTCTGACTTTATAGCCTTAGCAAGTCTATTTATATCAACTACAGGTAGTGAAAGGATATATATAATTAGGTTTGGCACGTTTCGTCTTCTCTCAGCTTCTTTCAACATCCCCAACTCTATCAGCACCCTTCTCAGGTTTATCTCAGCTTCTTTGTTTTTAGATACATTGCAAACAATGACAGCACCTTGTTCTTTTTTCTTAGTCTCCATAAAGTGTATTGTTTTTTAATGTTTAGGAATTATAGGGGTGTTAAGTATTACTGCTCTTATGCGCCCTATTTTATCCGCCGTACATTCATAGTACATATAACACATACCTCGTAACACACACACCTTTGTAATCTTAGCTCCTTGCTCCCTTAGCATTCTTCTGTTCCTACTTACAGCATGTTCATTATTATGCATTACGAGCAAGCACTTTACTATTTCATTACTCATAGCCTAGTATCTATAATCAGTCCAGTGAATAATCTTTAACGGCACACCTACTTTGTCTTTAAACCGTTCGGCAAACTCCTTTCGGGTAAGTCCATCTTTAGCTATCATCCTGTACACATCGCGCCCTAGCATTACTACATCATCAATGCTGGCACTAATAGAGTGGTGACGTTCACCCACCTGACTGAAGCTGTGTATTACAAGTGTCTGATAGCCTTTGCACATATCTGCACCGTACACATTATTGCCCTGCTCATCACAGTGGCGTAGTAGCACACCAGCGTGAGCCTCATCGTTCTCGTCTCGTCTTATGGTGTGTATCTTTTCACCTATGCTTATCTTGGTAGCCACATGAGGGCTGTCATATCTCAAGTCCATTTTTTTAAACGTGTTTAAACAGGTTATTAAATATTATTACATTCAGCGTGGATGTCATCCTTCTTTTGTTTTGGGGTATACTCTATGGTCACTTCAAAAGTGACAAGCACCGCCAAAGCAAAGAACCACACCCATGCACTATTTTCTCTCATTGCTAGATAATAAGAGGCTATCGCAGCAACCCACTTATACCAGTTGTCACTAGTTTGAAAACTTACTTTCATATCTGTTTTATTGATGTTTTTTAAAAGAAGCACCCCCGATGTTTGCAATGAAAAATGTATCGTTATTCGGGTGGGGGTGCTATGTGTTTTAATTAGTTACCTGAGCTTAACCTATTACCAGTTGCAACCTGTGTCCTGTACTGTCCGCCCTTAACACCTGACATTCTCATATGGTCTGCATACTCATCATCACTCAAATCCATTGGATGTATAGTCTCAAGTTCATGCTCTTTATACAGCTTAGATGCTATACAGTACCTTTGTAGAAATAGCAATTTTAACTCCTCAGCTCTTGCCCTTTTGCCTTTTTTACGCTTTATTTTTTTGATTTGAGGCACACAGTTTGTTTTGTATTGTTCTCTCATGTGCTTTCTGAAATACCCAAAGGCACACTCAACAACAACCTTTTCCATATCTGTAAGCATCACACCCAATATCTTTTTAGAGTCTACTGTTGTTTGAAATGCTCCCACAAAAGCATCATCCCTATCAACAAAGCAGAGTATTACTCTTTTAGCAATCACCTTTTCAAGATTGTTGTAATAGCGTATAAGTACCACCTCTTTATTAAGGCTTGATATGTCTATATCATCAAGATTGTATTTTGCAACAATCCTATCAAATGCAGCCTTTGCTGCTTCCTTTTCGCCGTCTGAGCCTCTATTAATCAGCTCATATACTTTCAATAGCGTTTTTTTAATTTTATCTTCCATTTCTCCTACTATTTTTCTAGTTCAGAAATACGGTCTATCTCCGCAGCAATTAGTGCACCCGCTATAATCAATCTATGCTTATAAGGTTTTTTCATAACCTTTAAATAGAAATCATCACTGATTGACCCAGTATCTAGTTCATTCAATACTCTTTGCATATCTATCGGAAAAGATGCGAAGTCACCCAATGAGACAACTTTAATTGCAGCTATTAGCAGTTCTCTACCTTTATGATTTTTAACATCATTATCAATAGAAAAAAGATGCTCTCTTATTTGGTCATCCCTTTCAATAGCAATTTCTCTAACTCCATTTGTCATAACTTTTAGTTTAATTGATTATCGATTTGTTGTTTGTCTATTTCGGTAAAGAATGCCTCGCATTGTCTACGTTCCGCCTCCTTTATCAGCAAGGCAGAGGCTATGATTATGCGTTCTTGAAGTGGTCTAAAGCAGAGCATGATAAAATACTTTTCATCCCATCCTTTAGGAACTTCGTCTATATCTACAAGTAGTATTTTGGGTTCGGTTAGCTTCCTAGCTGCTTCTAACAATTGTCCGCTGTAGTTATTTGCTACATCATACCCATTAGTGTAACCCTTTGCAATCTGCTTGTCTAGCTCTTTCATTACAGCCGCAAGACCTGAATTGACTGGAGGAAGTTTTGCCATAGTTATCGGTTTTAGTTGTTAGTGTTTTATTTGTTATTCATCGTAAGGCTCACCCTCTGTTAATCCCTCATCATCAAATATCTTTCCGCAGGTGGTACACTTGCTTATCTGTGTTAGGTATACAATGTTGCATTCCGAACCGTCACACTCTTCAAGGTCTATCGTATCTTCCATGTGGTTCTTGTCTCTTTTAGGTCAGCAACCATTTCTCTAAACCCTTGCACAAACCCTATAATCGCTCTAACTAAGATTAACAACAGCAAGAAGACGTATGTAATCGGATTCCACAATATGATTGCATGGTTGTTGTCATTGAAGCCTAGCACTACTAAAATCCAGTGCCTTATTTGCCTTAGTATCATCTCTGTTTTATTCATAACAATTTTTATGTTTTATGTTTATTTGATGTGTTTTAAATAATAGCCTGCCCTAGACAGGGCAAGCCTATAACCCTATCACCATTTATGAAGATGTTGTTGCTTTCGGCATCGGTCTATATTCACCTACACTCTCTCTCAAATCGCGGTACTCTCTTTTCATCTTACGGTACACCTTTCTAGTCGTAGCCTTTGGCTTACCTACAGTACGTTGCTGAGCTATTCTCTTTAATTCTTTGGCTTTTTTGTTACGCATTGGTTTAGTTGTTATTTAGATTAATAATTGCACCCGCTCAGGAGTCGAACCTGACACACCGACCATCTCGGTACGGGTCAGAGCTTACTAGCTCTCTTGCCAATCCCAGTACGCTTCAGCACCTTCACCCTCGGTCTCTGCTATGCTCTTGTGCTTCACGTTCTGACGCTGCGGGGTCAGCCCTGCACCCGTATCGTCAAAGTGGGAGATACGCATGTGGCAGGTCAGGTCTTCATCTGCTATGGTCATATTTACGATGGCTGGCACTTTGGTCGCGCCTCCTGTTCCTGCTTGTGCATCCACACCGTTTGGGAAATACAGCACTCGGCTGCCTACTATTGGTTTTGTTACTTCACTCATATATGTTCAATTAATCTTCTTGTAATTCTTCCTTTTTCAGCTCAACAAAAAAGGTCTCGTCTTGTACCACTTGTAGACCAACAGACTCCAATACATCAGGACTTGCACTACTTTCGCGCTCAGCTATTATCTTTTGTTTGTCTATCTCTTCTACAGTACGCACATATTTTGGCAGCTTTACCTTTATAAGCTCCAGTGCAGATTTCAATGTGTAGCCCGATAGAGTTTTGATTTTGTGCTTGCCTATCCTGAAGCCTACTGTTCCATGAGCTGTCACAACGCTTCTTTTCTTATCAAACATTTGTGTTCTGTTCTCCATGCAGTAAGCCTCTACCACATTAAAGTTTTCTTTCTTTCTCTCCTCTGCGGCACTTATTTTTTCAGCGTGTTGCTCTCTTAACTTTGTGATTTTAGCATCAAGTTTTGCAGTCTCTGTTTGTACGTAGGCATCATCTTCTGCATAAGCAGCAATTGCTTTGTTGTAGGCTTCAGGAGTCACACCTGTTAATACTTTCTTTTTGGTTCGCTTTGTCATGTTTATTTGTTGTTTAAAAATTGATTAAAAAAGGTTTTAACGGGTCGTGAGGTGCTTTTTTGTGGTGGAGCATCCAGCAGATTATTCACTTCTTTGACGGCTTCAGTCAGCTCTCGTTTGCACTGGTTCTCTTTGGCTAGGTCATTCCTTTTTAGTGCATTTTGTAGGGCTGCTCGTTTCTTTGCCATCACGTCTAGTGCGTTGTTAATCTTTGCCTTCTCCTCGGCTGTAAAAATCCTCTTCGACATTTTTCGGTAGTAGTTTTTGGGGTTCTTTATGTTGTTTGTCAATCTTCTCTAATACTTGGTTGATGATTACCCATGTGTATTCATCTTGTGCGTTGAACATCTGCCATAGCTGGTAGAAACCAGCAGCATGCAGAGGAGTCAATGTCAATGTGTGTTTTTTGGCGTGCATGTCCTTTTTGCCCATCATTAGGTGCAGCTCCAGTGCTATCTCTTTTAGTAGTATCTCGTGAGCATTGTCAGGAGTCCATACTGATAGAGCTATCCCGTACTGTTTGTACAATGCCTTTAACTGGTCTATTTTTAACCTTATTTGCACCTTATTTGCCATCATCAATGTATTTGGTCAGCCATTCAATTACAGCCGCCTCAGCAGCCTCGTATTGCGTTTTTATATCATCACAGGTCTTTATATCTATAGCTATTCTATCCAGCCCGTGTTTTACTGTTGCTTTGTTCATTTTGTAGAGATGTGCTACCTGTGTCATTCTCTCACATATGCCGTATTTCAGTAGCAGTCTTGCACATATATTTCTCAGGTTCACATGCTCTTGTTTCTTGGTCTTCTCGGTGTAGTCGGCTACATTCATATCAAGAGCAGATGCCACTACCTTCATAATCTCACGGGCTTCATTATTCATGCTCTTTCTTTTTAGTTGTGGCTCTCTTGGTTGGTTTGCGTTTATTCCGTTTTGTATACTCAATGCCGTGCTTTATTATGCTGTCATAGTCTTTACCCCAGTGCTTTCTAGCTCCATCCTCATATATCACAAATGGCTTGGTTACACCACTCATCATGTATCGGCTCTTTATGAATGCCACAAACCCTTCCACATACACTTTTATTCCAGCGTCATATCTTATTTTGTCAGCGGTCTTACCATCAGGCTGCTTGCCTTTTGCATGACTTATTATGATGAAGGTCTTGTTCGGGAAACGCTCCTTCAGCCTTTTATACATTTCGTAGTCGATGTTCCAGTACTGTATGCTGTCGATGACTATAAACTTCGCTTGCTTCTTTTTACATAGCCTGTTCCACAGCTCTTCAAAGGTCATCTCATGGTTGGCAAACTGTATTTTTCCACTATGTACCTCTTGCTCAAAATGCCTAGTTGCTAAGTTTTGCATAGTGGCTTCAAACCCCTCTTCAAGTCCTACATATAGAACCTTCCCGTATGGCATCAATGCTTTTAAGAACTGCATTAAAAAGTTGCTCTTACCATTCCCGCTCATCCCCCATACTATCATCACAAAGGCATCTGTTAATTGCCCGAAACTCTCTAGTATTCTCTCAGGTAGATTTTCTAAAAATTTGTACTTCTTGTCTTGTAGTTGTTTTAATGATAAAACCCGCGCCATTAGTAAGTATCAGCGTTTTTGTTGTTATTTAATGGGGTCAACTGACCCTGTTTATTATCACTTTTGGGGGCTGGTGATGCCCGTTTATTGCAGGTGTTCGGTAGGAAAGCCGCGATTATATGCCTTATATCTTGGCTTTTTCGGGTCATTCAACGAACACCCACTTTGGTTATACGGAGTGCTGTTTTTCTTTGTTCCTACACACTTCGTCTATACTTCTATTGCACTGTATCAGCCCGAAAGAGTTCTTTTGCTTCACTAGCTCATCGGGGTTGTGGAGCTGCTCCCACTCAAGTATCAGCTTCCACATGGGCAATTGCTCTGCTCTCTTTACAAACTCCTCTTCACGTATCATCCAGTTATTACGCCAGCTCCTCCAGTACTCAGCAGAGCGTTGAGTTTTATCCCATGCGTTCATATCATGCGGCAGGTATGCCTTTATATACCTCACACCATACACATACATGTATTCACTATACTCTTGTTCATCAATACCAAGCAGCTCTTGCATTCGCTTTTGTAGCTGCTCTATTCTTATTTTTCTTTTTGCTCTTTCGGTGATGTGCTTTGCCATTGTTAACTAGCTCGTTTATGATTGTTAGGCATGTTGTATATTATTCTGAACAAGTCCTCGGTCAATGGCACTCCCTTATTATCTGCTTCGCGGAGTGCTGGTTCTAAGTAGTCCACTAGTTCCCCATAGTTGTCGCATATCTCACACAGTAGTCTTCTCAAGCCTCTATCTTCTACATGAGCATCTAAGAACTCATTATACTTCCTGTCAATCCTTGGTATTTGCACAATGCCTGCCTTCATGCGTCTGTAGTATTGCGGCATACCTTCTTTATTCTTAGCACATAGCTTGTGCATCTTGGTCAGTAGTTGGCTTGTACCCATCTGCACTATTACTGCATATCCCTTCACTGCATCATACAGAGCCTTCATCATTTTCAGTGCAGGGTTGGCTAGGTTCTCAGCCTCATCAATAATGATGACTGGCTGTTCACCACTATGCTTTATGTCTATCAGTTTATTTGCTATTCTGCGTAGTCGGCTGCTCTTAGTTCCTGTTTGCTCCACACCAATCTTTTCACATAGCTCGTTTATAATATCAGGCAGTGTGGTCAGGCTGCTCACGGTCACTATATATGTGTGCCTCGGATGGTTACTTCTAAACTTGTTTACGGTAAAGCTCTTACCACTTCCGCTCTCTGCTATGATGGTCTTTAGGCTTGTATTGCCATTCGGGTCTTTTGCCTCTTCAAGAGCATTGATGATGTTTACGAACTGTACAGTTGCTACGGTCTCTATATACACTTTGGTTATCTTGAAGCCTACTGCATTAGCTAGTTGTTTGAACCACTTGTCTGCTATAGGTGTCATCCTGTTATTTCTCCCCACTACATCAAACTCACAGCGTAGCATATTGCTCAGGTAGCTCTTGTTCACTTTGCTCATTTCCTGTAGGTCATCCAGTCTCAGGTTTTTAGCCTTCATGTAGTCCTGAGCCGCTTTGATTATCTCTAGTTTTTGTTCTTCTTGCATATCGGTTTTGTTATGGGTTATAAATATTTGCTTACGTCTGTTTTGCCGTTGATGTACTCTTGTCTTTGTTTATCCCAGTTGCCATTGTCTTGCTTAGGTGCAGGTAGCTTTTTAGGCTTTTCGGTCAGTTGCTTAGCGTCCTGTATTGCTTCTTTCTGTTGTCCGCTGCCATCGGTGAACATCAGTTTCAGAGCAGACTCTTGATAGTCATCTAAAGCCAGTGGAGTGTTAGCAATTATCTCCTCCATCATTGCTGCATCATCTCCATATATCTTTATCACCTCAGCCTTGCGCTGCTCGTTATAGTCCTTTACCTGTTTGCGGTAGTCATTATGTTCGCTGGTAGTGCTGTGTACATCCATCGGCACGATGGTCTTAGCTTCAAGTACATACTTCTGTCTGCCGTCGGGGCTAATGGCTAGCACCTTCTCAAGGTCATTCTCATCGCCTACTATTTGCCAGTCAATGTGTAGCTGATTTCTGAAAGAAGGGTCGAAGCTATCCCATATGTATTTGCATCCGTTTATCTGCTTCTCTATACCGTAGCCTATTATCTTGTTGGTATCTCCTATAGCATTGCCAAACACCGCTATCCAGTCCATGTCCGTCATTACATGTTTATCTTCTGCTGGCATCTCCTCCCACAGTCTTCTATACTCTTCTATCTTTTTCATCCGTTCAGACATCATTATGCCTTCCAGTTGCTTTACTACACCTTCGCGGGTACTGAATGTCTTTTTTACCTTGTTCAGGTATTCACGGTTCACTTGGTTATCCTTCTTGGAGTCGATGTTAAAGCCACTCCAGTTAGGCATTAGTTGACAGTATTTTTTATTGAGGTATTTGAAGTAAGGCTCTATCGGCTTGCTTTTTGCATTCCCTACTTTAGCAGGCGTATGCAGATGAGCCATTGCTGAGTAGAATGGTGTTAGGCGTTTCAGTCCGTATCTATCGCTTTGCACCTGTAGAGGATGATAGCGTTGCCCAAACAATTCATTAAGGTGTGTCAGTGCGTTTCTGTTAGCCTCCTTTATTAGCTCTGTATTCTCTCGGTCTCCTATTGCGTAGCCTATCGGATATTTGGTGCAGGCATCCATCACTACTACTATTACCAGTCTATTATCGTACCTGTTCTCGTCCTGATATAGCAGCTCGGCAGTCCATCCATCTAAGCTCCAAAAATAGAGTGGGTACTTCGGCGCGCTTCTCTTTACTTGCATACCCACCTTGTCTTCCCATACTCTTACACCTCGTCTACCTGATGTGGTTACAGCCTTCATCTCCTGCATTATCTGATATACTCTGCTGGAGCTTATCGTTTGCCATCCGTTCTTATGGAAGATGGCATTAGCTAGGTCGGTTACTTGTCCAGCATCAAAGTTGTTGTGCTTGCTGGCAATAGCTCTGATGGTTACTATTTGCTGCTCCTCTCTATGAGGGTCGTAGCCATCCTCTGTTTTACCTATTTTTGCGGCTTTCTTATTACCGTACATCGGGTCTATCAGGCTATCATAGCTACCATCTCTATATGACAACACCTTGCTCCTGATACGCTGATATGAGCTAGGGAAATTACCAGCAAGACACATCGTTCCATTATAGTTAGGGTTCTTGCCGTTTTCCTTCTCTTTAGATATTAGCTCACCAGCATTGATGTAGAAGTCAGGTATTTTTTTAAGACCTAGCACATCTTTTATAATGCTCTTATCATCCATCACTTGGCTCAGCATATTCAGCCAGCTTGCAGCTCTAGTATATTTGGTTATAGCGTCAATTGGCAGGAACTTATCATTGTCAAACCTGTATTGCTTGTAGTATAGTTGGGCTTTCCCGTCAGGTTGTATCAGGCTTAGTATCGGCTGTTTTACAGCTAGGGAATAAGGGTCTCCCCATCTATCTTCTAATTGTCTGCGGTAGTTTTCTCTAAGTGTATCAAATCTTATCAGCACCTTTCTCTTGTCATCAGGGTCATCTAAAAACTCCCAGCACTTAGTTCCAACCGACTTGGCTTTCCTGATGTACTTGTCAGATATACCAGCCTCAACCATGTCGGCAAATTCCATGTACAATATTCCGTCAATGAATTTCATAAATAGCTTGGTTATGGTCTCTTATTAATGGGTTAATGGCACTAGTTCTTTCAATTCTTTTATCAGCTCACTACGTCCTTCATACAGTGTCATGTATACGGTCATCACCTCCTCATTTTCACACTCTCCCTTTATTACCCTTCTCACTTGCCTCGGACATACCCCCGTTATATTGGAGGTGTCGTTGACCAGTGATGCGTGTGTAGTGTCTCGTTTGATTGTTTTTTCCATATCTTTGTTTCCTTGCATGTGTGTCCGTTAAAAGGACATGTCAAAGATAATGACATTTTTTACAAACCGCCAAATTTTCTGACATAATATGTCCACTTTTCTGTCGAGAAACTTGACACACTTACGAAAACAAACAAAGGCTAGCCAGTCAGAAGTGGCTACAGCTCTGCATTTGGGGCGAACGACCTACACCAATTACGAGAATGGAACTACAGAGCCAAAACTTGAAACTTTAATTAGTTTGGCTAATTACTTTCAGGTCAGTATTGATGACATGATAAGTAC
>CAZPDA010000004.1:0-30765 GCA_964585115.1 uncultured Flavipsychrobacter sp. | reverse complement strand
GTATAGCCATAAGGGAAGTTAGGAACCGTGTGGCGCTCTATAGCGTACCACATCTTTTGTATAGAGGGACGAGATGCTACTTCTTCTATCTCACAAAATAGTTCATGAGCATCGTATACTCGTTTTATACCTCTTACTCTGGATGCATAATATACAGGTAGTATCGTATCAAGGTCAATGGCGCAAACTGCATCCATCTTTTTAAAGAGTAAAAAGAAGAGTAGTTTGATATTGTAGGTCAGGTAAAAAAGCTTACCACTATCTATTCTTTGTTTTATGCGTACTTGCTTGTAAGGGCGTTCTATTAATGGCTTACTATTAGGACGCTCCCTGCCAACTATAGTTACCTGATAGCCCGCATTATGCAACGATGTGCATATGCGTATCATGCGTTGGTCGTAATTGGGGTCGGAAGTGACTGTTAGTATGATGTGCTTCTTTTCGTTCATTAGTATTCTTGGGTGAAGTATACTTTTTGTCCGTTGATGAGTGTGTAAGGTGGCTCAAAACCAGGCATAGAAGTTGCTCTTATATGTCGTTCTATCTTTTCTTTATCCCAGTTCAGGTCTATTTCTTTTAGGTTTGCTATCTCATCTCTATAGTGCAAAGATGTACCGTATTTATGTTCTACATCTTGTTGGCTCAATCGTTCATATTTACCATTGATAACATGCCCTAAGGTATACTTGAATAGTTTTAATGATGCCTCATAGGTCAGTTCATAAAGGTCGTTTATCCAACAGCCTTCATGTATAGGAAATCGTGATTGAAATAGTATATCTCCATGGTCTATTCTGGTATCCATTAGGTGTATGGTGGTGCCAAACTCTTTCTTGCCTTCTATTATAGCGTAAGAGAACTGGTTGCTACCTCTATATTCAGGTAGTGGAGCCATATGTAGATTTAATGCAGCCTCTTTTGCTTTATCTATATGCTCTTGTTTCAGTATCTCATGATATTGTACGGAATATAGAATGTCACATTCAGGCAACTCTTGTAATCCGTTAAGAACGGGTATGTTATGCTCTTTTGCCAAGGCTGAAAGGTCATGCTCTCCGCCAAACTCCTTACGTTGTTTGGTTAACACTCCAACAATGTCAATATTCAAGTTGTCTTGCTCCGACAATAAATGTTTAAAACAATTATAACCTATTGGCTTTGCACCTAGAAAAACTACCTTTTTTTGCATGTGGGCGTAAAAATAAACCTTTTAAAGTTGGAATTAATTTAAGTATTTAGCGGAAATGTCTGCGAAGCGAATACTGATTCTCACCAATAGAGTACCTCATCCCCTAAATGATGGAGGTAATATGGCTATGAATGCTATGATATATGGATATCATAATATAGGGTGGGAGGTGTTTCTGCTATCAATGAATACTGTTCGTCACCACATTTCGGAAGATGTATTGGAAACTATCTATCAGGATATTCACAGCTTCAAAACAGTAGATGTAGACAATAGGGTCACTTCAATACAGCTGATTCAAAACTATGTGCTGAGCAAAGAGCCCAACCATGCGGACAGGTTCTATGATGTTGTATATGAGCAAGCCTTGGTCTCGGCTATACAAGAATTCGCACCGGATGTGATACAAATGGAAAGTGTTTTCCTTGCTACCTATCTGGATGTAATAAAGCAAAATACAAAAGCCTTGAATGTGCTTCGCATGCACAACGTTGAGTCTCAGGTTTGGGATAGACTGGCAGAGCAGACCAAGAATCCAATTAAGAAATTCTATTTAAGAGACCTTGCTGCAAGAGTTGAAAAGTTTGAGCAAAGGGTTTGGCAACTATATGACCTTTTACTGCCTATAACAGAGGTAGATGCAAAGATGGTCAATGATATAAATGTGCCATTGCATACCACTCCGTTTGGTATAGACCTTAATAATATCAAGCCTAATGTAGGCGAACAATGGGTAGGGTATCACTTAGGGGCAATGGACTGGCTGCCTAATCAAGAAGGTATACGATGGTTCTTACAAGATGTTTGGCCATTAGTACATCGAGAAGTACCTGAGTTCAAATTCCATTTTGCAGGTAGAAATATGCCTGTTGAATTCTATCAGAATAATCCTGAAGGGGTAGTATGTGAAGGAATGGTACCGAGTGCTGATGAATTTATAGCAGATAAGAAGATACTTATTGTACCCATAATGTCTGGCGGTGGTATCAGAGTGAAGATATTGGAAGCTATGGCAGCTGGCAAGGTGGTCATTAGCACTGCTGTAGGTATGCAAGGTATAGATGCCATTCCTCAAAAACACTATTTATTAGCGGATACGCCTGAAGAAATGCTACAAGAGGTGAAGTGGTGCATGGAGAATAAAGATGCTGCAGAACTTATGGCTAAACAAGCACAAGCCTATGTAAAACAGCATTTTAGCGTAGAAACTATTGCTCATGGTCTTGATAAAAAATTGCAACATCTACTATAATTATAGTTATTATACATTAAGGCTTACCTAATATCAATATTGATAATTGTTGTATTTACGTTTTAGCGAGAATTGGTAGTAACTTTGCACAGAAGTTTAGAAGAAAACATATGTTAGATACAATTGAGTCTGCGATAGAAGACCTGAAAAATGGTAAGTTGATAATAGTGGTAGATGATGAAGATCGTGAGAATGAAGGCGATTTTGTTACCGCAGCAAAGAATGTTACTCCTGAGATCATTAATTTCATGTCTAAGCATGGTAGAGGATTAATATGTGCCCCTATTACAGAAGAGCGTTGTGCGGAGCTAGACCTGAACTTGATGGTAGAAGATAATACAGTACTACACCAAACACCATTTACTGTTTCGATAGACCTAATTGGTAATGGCTGTACAACAGGTATCTCTGCTCACGATAGAGCGAAGACCGTACAGGCACTTATTGATCCAAATACAAAACCTGAGGATCTTGGTCGTCCTGGTCATATATTCCCGCTTAGGGCAAAGTCTGCTGGTGTGTTGCGTAGAGCTGGTCATACTGAGGCTACTGTAGACTTGGCTAGGTTGGCTGGTTATGAGCCTGCAGGTGTATTGGTAGAAATAATGAATGACGATGGTACCATGGCTCGTTTACCTGAGCTGATGGAGATCGCCAAGAAATTCGACCTGAAGATTATTTCTATAAAAGACCTGATAGCATATAGGCTTCAGAAAGAAAGCCTGATAGAAGAAGAGGTTCGTGTGAAAATGCCTACTAAATACGGTGAATTTGAGCTAGTAGCCTTTAGACAAACAACTACAGGTGAGAACCACGTTGCACTAAAGAAAGGTGATTGGGAAGATGGAGAGCCTGTTCTAGTAAGGGTGCATAGCTCATGTTTCACAGGAGATATTTTGCATTCTCTACGTTGTGATTGTGGTGAGCAGCTACAAAGCGCTATGGAAATGGTAGAGCGTGAAGGTAAAGGGCTTATCCTTTATATGAATCAAGAGGGTAGAGGTATAGGCTTGATGAATAAGCTGAAGGCTTATAAGCTACAAGAGCAGGGTAAAGATACAGTAGAGGCAAACCTAGAGCTTGGCTTTAAAAATGACCAAAGAGACTATGGAGTTGGTGCTCAGATACTAAGACACCTAAAGGCTACAAAAATTCGTTTGATGACCAACAATCCGCGTAAACGTGCAGGTATATTAGGTTATGGGTTAGAGATCGTGGAGAATGTTCCTATAGAGATCAAGCCTAACCCTCACAACGAGTTTTACCTACAAACAAAAAGAGATAAATTAGGACACGAGATCCTTAAATAACATTCAAAAAAGTAGGTACTCGTTGAAGATTCTTTTCCTAGCTAACAGAACACCATATCCTCCTTACAGGGGGGATAAGTTGAAGATATATAACCTTGCCAAAAGGCTATATAAGCAACATGAGTTGCACTTAGTGACCTTTGCACAAACAGTAGAGGACCAAAGTTATCAAGCTGAGCTGGAGAAAGTATTTAAAGAAGTACATCAGGTCTATCTGCCTAAGTCTAAGTCGGCAATGAACTGCCTTACAGCAGTTTGGGACCCTAAGCCATTGCAGGTGTTATACTTTCAGTCGGCAGAAATGAAGAAGGTACTAGCTGATATTCTGTCAAAACATAAATTCGATGCAGTACATGTGCAGCACCTGAGAATGTCTCCATATTTAGCACATGTTAAAGACGTTCCTAGAATATTAGATTTTCCTGATGCCTTTTCGCTGTATTGGGAGCGAAGGAAGAAGGCACAAAAGAACCCTCTAAAGAAGATATTTGAGGCCATTGAGCATAAACGTGTGCTTAAGTATGAGTCTATCCTTCATGAATATAACTTGTCTCTAGTTTGCTCGTTGGAAGATATGGCATACATGAGGAAGACCCATAATGCAGATACCGTAAAGCTACTGCCTAATGGTGTAGATATAGATACTTTTGCTTGTAAAGGACATAACTACGAGCAAAATGATGTTTTGCTATTTACTGGCAATATGGACTATGCCCCCAATGTGGATGGAGTAATATACTTTGCTGAAGAAATATTACCTAAAATACGCGCTAAGCATCCGCATATAAAGTTTGTAATAGCAGGGCAGCGCCCGGTAAGCAAAGTACAAGAACTAGCAAATGACCATATACAGGTTACAGGCTTTGTAGAAGACCTGGCAGAGATGTACCGTAGTGCTAGTATTGTGGTTTCTCCATTACGCTTTGGTGCAGGTACCCAGAACAAGGTGCTAGAAGCAATGGCCATGGGGGTGCCTGTCGTCTGCTCTAATATCGGCTTTAATGGTCTTGGTATAAAGAGTGGAGAGGGAGCAATTATGGAAACAGACCCAAACATGTTTGCAGATATGGTCAATGAACTTTTATCGTCAAGTGACAAGCGTAAGCAAGTAGGTACAGAAGGAAAGAATGTAATTCACAATAGGTTCAGCTGGGATATAATAGCCAAGCAATTAGAACAGTATTTTATAGATATAGCGAAGTAATAGCGATAGTTGTGTTATTGCTTCTGCTGTTCCTTTCGTTCTTCCTCTTCTTTTCTCCTCATGTATTTAGAACCTCTTATTAGTTCTTCAAGGCTATCAAATGATTTACGCCAAGATAGACCAAAACCGCCACGATTAATGTTTCTACCGATGACTACATCGTAATTACTAGCTCTGAAGATGTTGGCTCTAAGGTTTCCTCCTTCGCGTATCAAGTACTGTATACGGAAGTCACCTACTAGGTTAAAGTTATTAGCATCGTCTTGTGATGTTGGTCGTCCCCAGTCAAGAGAACTGCCAAGCTCCACATTCAGTCTGTCGTCAAAGTAGTTCTTCGTAATACCTATCGAGAACTCATTTCTATTAGCTCCGGCAGTATTTGTAGACGTACTGTTATTAATGTTCTGATATTTCACGTTTACAGCTAGGTCTTCAGCGCCTGTAAGTCTGCTAATGACATTGGTAAGCTGTGATGAAGCAGTGCCCGATAGCACATCACTGATATTATTAAGTGCACCTGATGCTGCTGTTGATTGGAAGCCTGCTCCTCTAGGTGTGAAAGTATTCAACAATAATAGTGATGCTACCTGATTGAGTAGTTCCTTTTGGTTTTGGTTTACATACCTAAGGCTGGCATCTACAATAGGGCTTGTTCCTCCTGATGTGCTTGCTCTTTGTATTTGGAAATCTAGCTCAGGTTCAGCTAGTGTACCTTTCATGTATAGTAATACGTTAATGTCTTGCATTAGCTTGGCCGCATTTACTTCAGCCTGACTTGCTGTTTCCAAGGATTCCTTCTCGTTTTTTCCTAGCATGTCATATAGTCGTGCACGCGTAGTGTATACACCTTCTACGTTTAGTCCTGTATTGTCTATTGGTCCTGTAAAGCTAATGACACTCCCTTTGTCTAGCGTAAACCTACGTTTTAAGAAGAGTTGCTTTAATGTAAATGTATAAGCACCTTCTTCTATAATGTAGTTTCCGAACATGCGGAACTCAGAACTAGAGGGCATATCTATAGATACGTTACCACTACCTTTGGCTGTTATTGCATCGCCGGTGCTTGGGTCCATCACCATAGTTACCTCTCCCATTGGGTTGAGGATCGTTTCTATGTGGATACTTAATTTACTGGCATTTTTCTTAGTGTAGTCTTGCTCCTTACCGTAGCTTTTGAAGCTAATGTAGTTATAATTGCTCAACCCTGTGCCTGAGGTTAGTGGAAGGTATAAATGAGACTTAGCAGCAGGAGATACCTTAGACATATTGATGCTAATATCGTCTATTGGTCCATTGATAGACATTCTGCCGATACTGGCAATGAATTTACCATAGAATGCGTCACCTTCACTTTCTGTCAGGTTTATTACTTCCAGCTTAGGAGACTGCATGCTAATAGCAAGTCTCATGTCTTTGAACAGGTCGTGATATATCGTGCCTGTTAGTTCGGCCTCGTTATCATACCTGTCTATAAGTTTTATCTTACCTAGTGATATTTCCTTATTGTTCAGGTGTACAGCTGCGTTAGGTATTTTGTAGTAGCTGCCTAGCAGGTCTATCCTCATAGCAGTTTGCTGTACCTTGATGTCTCCTATTATTTGTGGCTCTGTAGATGTTCCTTTTATTTGAACTTTACCATTAAGCTTTCCGCTCATCTCGCTGATAAAGCCTTTTAAGAATGGTGCAGCCCAAGGCACGGGAGTGTTATGGAACTCAATACCACCATCTACGGATTGGTTAGTAGTATTATTAAGGGATATCAACCCGTATGCACTTAGGTGAGAATCTCCGTAAAAGATACCTGTTTTATTATCTAATGATAATAAGTTCTTTTTACTATCATAGCTACCAACTATGTTGATGCGCCCCATAGTATCGTTACCAAATTTTATGTTGGAACCTTTGATGTCTGCAGCAGCATATAGGTCTCCAAGAGGGTCTTCAACTCTTAGTGTACCGTTAATTCGGCCATCAGGCTCAAATTCACCCATACCTGCAAGGTTACCAAGTTGTGCTACATCCAGATTGCTGATGTTTGCAGCAATTATTTGGTGGTTATTGTCTTGCCTTGTATTCACAGTAAGCTCTTGTAGACCCGAACTTAATCGTAACCCGTCAATACTGATGTAATTATCCGTTAATATAGTCTTATTACCAGCTTGTAGCTCCCATTTAGCATCGTTCAAGTAAAACTCAGATTGACCAAGAGCTAAGGTAAGTGTATCGTTTTGGGCTACAGCATGTCCTGTTAGGTTGGCTGTACCTATGCTATAAGGAGATGATGTAGCAATTGTGAAATCCAGTTGATTGTTACCTAGTGTAGTATTTAGGTTCAAGTTGCCACTTATAGCCGAATCTCCGAGTACTACTTCGCCGGCATCTACTATCACATTCAGCTTTTGGAAGTTTCCATTACCTGTTATTACTACATTTCTGAGTTTGTTATTGCCGATAATACCTTCGTCAATATTTCCCTTTATAGTTAGAGATTGTTGTCTTGTATTAAGTGCACCGGATATGGTTGTATGATTGAATCCACCAACCTGTGGTAAGAGTACTGCAAATATATTATCCAGCTCTTTGGTCTCTAGCTCAAATTCAAGATTTTGGTCAGGTGCGTCTTTACTAGGTTTTTTAATATAATCAGGTAGGTAGCCGGATATGTAGTACTGTACAGATGGTGCGAGTTTAGTCAGGTGGTATTGACCTTTGAATTGAGCGTCCAGAGCATTACTCTTAATGGTCATTATATTAGTTGCTCCTTCTTCCTCTGCTAATACATATACAGAGTCCAGGTCTAGTCTTTGCTCGTTTCTACGAATGTCAATGTTGTATAGTTTTGCATATCCACTAAAGTTATCAATACTACTACCTGTACAGTTCAGATCAAAGTCAGCAATAGCTTTAACCGTATCTTCTGTATTGAAGAAGTTCAATGCTGTAAGGTTACTGTTTAGCAGGTTAGCTGTAGCGTTAACTTTATATAGTTTCTGGCTGAAGTCAAACTCTCCATAGAAACCTAGTGCCATATTACTATCGTTGACCAGCAAGTTACCTGTGAACTTTTTCTGTGCAAGTTGCCCATCAGCATCTATGTTATTGTATCTGTATCCATTTATGTCTATATAGTCAACAAGTGCCTTGAACTTAATGTCAGCCTCTTCCATATTTAGAGATGTACCATTTACATCGGCATTCATAGTAACGCTACCAAGTAGAGGCTGCTTCAGTAATGTTCCAATACGTAGGTCTGTAACTGTCATTGATCCTTCGTAGGCAGTATTATTATTACCTTTTAAAGGTTGCTTTATTTGTACATCAGATACAATAGTGCCTAGGTTACTATTGATATTACCATTCAGTGCAAAGCTATTGATGTAACCAACATAAGAGCCCTTGAACTCAAATGTCTTGATGCTATCAATAGCTACAGCAAAACTGTCATTTAGTTCAGGTACGTATTTGTGTATGCCTTTGTTGTTGGTATAGATATAACCATTCTTATAGTCAAAGTAGGTTTTATTAATGTCTGGCAGTCCTTTGATGCTTAGGTCGCCAGACACTACGTTGATACCATCGTATATCTTTAGTCCTTTACAGGTAAAGTCTTCAATGCTGCCATTTACATCCCCTGATATATTTACAGTAGTGGGATATTGTCTTAGTGTAGTGGCAAAGTAGGCTATATCTTTACTGGCTACAGTAGTATTATCCAGCTTAGCATCTAGGGTTATCTTATTTAAGAAGTCATTAAAGTCCGGAAAGCGGGTGTAATACATAGCATAGTGGTGTTGTATTACACTATTAGCCGTTTTTAACGTCAGGTTCTCGCAAATAGATGCATTGGGAGATATGGTAAGGTCTGAGGTGAACTGCTGTATCTCTATACCGCACCTTTCCTTAGCCGATAAGTTATTTAGCTTGGCTTTGAGTGTGTCGCCAATTATGTTGATATCATTCGCATCAATATTGATGTTGGTGATATTCATATGACTGGGGTCAAACTCGTTGGCTAGCGGTGCTCTTTCTGCGGCATCAAGCGCAAATAAGCACTCCTCTAATGATAAGTTGCTGACTTTTATAACCCAATTTTGAGGATTGAAGGCTGTAGTGTCTATTGGTTTAGGTTCTACTACTTCTTGCTTTGGCTTCGGTGGTCTACCTCCTTCGTAATCTCTTATTGTTACTTGTGTTCCCGTAGCCGCTATTTTGTTGATGTTGATTATATGCTTTTGTAGGTCTACATTCTTAGCGTCAATAGAGAAGCTGCCTACTACAAACCCCATATCACTACCTACCCATGCGTCGTTCATACTGAACCTTACCTGCTCAATGTCCACCTCACGTAGGTCTATATTAAAGTCGTTCTTTTTCTTCTTAGTAGTATCTGGCTTTTTGTCGCTACTAAAGGCATCTGCTACAAATTGATAGTTCCACTCTTCAGAGTCTTTGGTTCTATATAGGTTGGCGTAAGCGTTTTTTAACCCTACATACTTGATTACAGGTATTCCGTTCTTGAAGAAGAACCAGTCCGTTATTCTGCCTTGCACTTGACCGGCATAGAGTAGGGTATCCTTATTTTGGTCTTCTATGTATATACCTTCTATGTTAATATGGTTCAGAAGGTCTAGCCTAACATGCTCTATCTTAACTGTTGTATTTAGTTTTTTAGATAAAATACTAGTAGCCTTCCTTACAATGAAGTTTTGTACGGGAGTGAAGTTGACCAACACGACTATTAACACTATCAATGATAATAGTGATATTGCGGTGTACTTTAATATTTTCAGGAAACGCTTCAGAAACAGTTAGTTAAGATGTTTTGTGCAAAATTAAGTCCAATATCTGACAACACTATAATGTTTTAACTACATTAACAGTTCACTGAACAGGGGGATAATTTGGGTTATTTTACTGTATTTGCAATTATTTGACGTCATACTGTGTTATTTTGGCAATATTAAATTTATGCTTTTCCAAAATCATATTAGTATGAAGAACACTATTTATTTAGGCATATTATTGACATTTTTCTCAATGACATCTTGCGAAACAAAAAACAATGATTCCTCCTTTACAGGAGAATACCCTGAAACAAAAAAGGGCGATCAGGTAGATAATTATTTTGGTACAGACGTTGCCGACCCATACCGCTGGTTGGAAGACGACCTTTCTGACAGTACAAAAGATTGGGTGGAACGTCAAAACAAGGTGACGTTCGACTATCTATCTAAGATACCGTATCGCGATGCTATCAATAAAAGATTGTCAGAGTTATGGAACTATGAGAAGTATAGTGCACCGTTCAAAGAGGGTAATTATACCTACTTCTATAAGAACGATGGCTTGCAAAATCAATCAGTGCTATATAGACAAAAGGATGGAACTGACCCTGAAGTATTTTTAGATCCTAATAAATTCTCTACTGACGGTACAACATCTCTAGCAGGGTTGTCTTTCACAAAAGACGGCTCTATGTGTGCTTATCAAATATCAGAGGGTGGTTCTGATTGGCGAAAAGTAATAGTGCTGGATGCTGAAACAAAAGAGCAAATTGGCGATACGCTATATGATGTTAAATTCAGCGGCCTTTCTTGGTACGGTAATGATGGTTTCTTCTATAGCAGCTACGATAAGCCCAAAGAAGGCAGTCAGCTATCAGGTAAGACACAGATACATAAATTGTACTACCATAAGTTAGGCACTACTCAAGGTGAGGATAGGTTAGTATTTGGTGGAGATAAGACGCCAAGGCGCTACGTAGGCGGTTATGTAACTGAGGACCAGCAGTTCTTAGTTATATCAGCAGCTAACGCTACTTATGGTAATGAACTATACTTAAAAGATTTGAGCAAGTCAGGTTCGGATATTGTTCCTATTGTAACGGGTTTTGAGCATGAGCAGGATATTGTATATTCTGATAATGGTACCTTATTCATTACTACAAATGACGGTGCTCCGAACAGGAAGTTGGTGACGGTTGATGCCAGTAACCCAATGCCGGAGAACTGGAAAGAGCTGATACCTGAAACAGAGTTCCCGCTTAGCGTTTCTACTTGTGGTGGTAAATTGTTCATTCAATATCTGAAAGATGCGGTATCTCAAGTTCATCAATATAGCCTTGATGGTACTAAAGAACGTACTATAGAGCTCCCTGGTCTTGGTTCAGCAGGAGGCTTTGGTGGTAAGGTTGAAGAGAAAGAACTGTATTACACATTCACTTCTTATGTATATCCTGCTACTATCTTCAAGTACGAGATAACTTCAGGCAAGTCTGAATTGTACAAGAGATCAGGCGTTAAGTTCAACCCTGATGAATATGAGAGCAAGCAGGTTTTCTATAAGTCGAAAGATGGTACTAAGGTACCTATGATCATCACATATAAGAAAGGTGTGGAGCTGAATGGTAAGAACCCTACTTTGCTATATGGTTATGGCGGGTTCAATGTAAATCTTAGCCCATACTTCAGCATAAGTAACCTTGTGTTTATGGAAGCTGGTGGCGTATATGCTGTAGCTAATCTAAGAGGTGGTGGTGAATATGGTGATAAGTGGCACGATGCAGGTACTAAGATGAATAAGCAGAATGTATTTGATGATTTCATAGCAGCTGCTGAATATCTAATATCAGAGAAGTATACTTCGTCAGACTATTTAGCTATTGCAGGTGGTTCTAATGGCGGTCTGCTTGTAGGGGCTTGTATGACACAGCGTCCAGAGTTATACAAAGTGTGCTTCCCTGCAGTTGGGGTAATGGACATGCTGCGTTATCATAAGTTCACTGCTGGTGCAGGTTGGGCGTATGATTATGGTACATCTGAAGACAGTAAAGAAATGTTCGAATACTTACATAAGTATTCCCCTGTGCATGCTACTAAAGAGGGTACTTGCTATCCTGCTACTATGATCACTACTGCCGATCATGATGATAGAGTAGTGCCGGCACACTCCTTCAAGTTTGCAGCAGCATTGCAAAGTGCTCAGTCTTGTAACAATCCTGCTTTGATAAGAATAGCTACGAATGCCGGACATGGTGCAGGAAAACCTACATCTATGATAATTGAAGAGCAGGCAGATAAATGGTCGTTCTTATTATATAATATGGGGCTTAGTTATAACAAATAACTACTTGACTATTATATATGATAAAGGCAGCTGATCAGCTGCCTTTATTTATTGGTCTTTCTTGTTCTTATTCTTTTTGAAGATATTTTTTAAAGTGCCTTTTTCTTTCTTTGGTTTATTGTTCTGCTTCTTTAGCATATCTAAAATATTATGGTCTCGGATAGCAGATTTCAGCATACCGTTATAGATGTTTCTCCATATAAGGTTGAAGAATGATTTGCGCTCATCGCGTACCACATATGTAGTGACCCGTCTTACATCCTCTCCCGGCATTGGGTTGTGGGTATATACAAATACATTATTAGCAATGAAGGAAAGGAAACCTTTGTTCTTTACCTCTTGCGACTGTTTGTCTATCTCAAGTATCTTTATTTTAAGCCCATTGTATATCATAGTAAAGTGTCCCATAGCATGCCCTTCGTCACCCTTTATATCCATGTCAAAGTCTCTTAGGTGTAAGGAACGTACATCTAGCTTTGCAAGTGCCTTTGATTGTTTATTGATCTGATATGCTTCTAGTCCCGATAGTTTACCCTTTACTTCAAATGCACCTTTAGGGTCCGATAGCTTAAGCTTGAAGGTTGTGGTCATGTCTGAATACTCATTGAACTTACCCTTCATGCTAATAGTGCAAGTGTCATTGATAGCCCAAAAGCGTTCCATGTTGGTAATATTCATGATGCCACCATCTATCTCTCCAAAAAGTAGAGTGCCGGCCATTCTGGTATCTTTGTTTAGCTCTGTATATTTTACATTGCCATTATTGATGCTTAGGTTAGTTATATTAAGAGGTAGGGAAAGCTTTTGGAGTAACTGATGTGGGAAGTTTCCCATTTTGCTTTGCATGTTCTTAGGCGGTATCCTACTATGGAATATGTCAAGGTCGCAATTGTTGATATAAACATCATCAATGAACAACTCTTGGTTATCAAAAAGCTTTATCCAGTTTACTCCACTAGCCTCTACACTAGAGAAGTGAGCATTGTAGATATCTCCTTCTTGTCCTAATATTTTATAGTAAGTATCATTGTCTACTCTCGGGAAAATTTTCAGGTCTCTTACTGTTATACGTTTGTTCTTACTGCTAAATCCTGTTTTTCCCGTAGAGTAGGTATATAGCTTGCCCGGTCTGTATGCTATGGAGTCAAAATAAACACTACCACTATTGGCCATTAAGAACTTGTTGGTATCGATACTGGCACCTGGTATATACTCCCAGCTATACAACTCTATAGCCCCCCCTTTAAAGAATACTTTGTTTGTATCAGGTGTTGTGGCGTTGATGTAGTTAATATTAGCACCATCTATTATTAGCTGACCGGCAAATAGGTCTGTTATGTTGGTCTTTTTATTTTTTTTCTTTTCTCGTACAGAGTCTGCTTTAGGTATCTGTGTTACTGTAACGTTCGGCTCTGTTATATATACTGTGTTGCAACCTATAGAACCATTTGCAATGATCTCATCCCAACGGATACCTGCTATATGTATTTTCTTTACATCTATATCATACGTAAGGGCAGGATGTTGGTTGATATCCTTTAGTTGGGATATTCGGTCTTGATCAGGGTATAGCTTAATGTCTTTTACGGTTATACTATTGGTAAAAACATTGATCCTGATGGTTTTAACAGATATTTTATACATGCTGTCCGTACTCTGAGCCACCCATATCGGTAGGTTATCTTTGACGATATGCTTGTACTTCTGTGCCACCCATATTACTACACCTAGACCTATGGCTACTATTACACCGAAGGTTATCCCGGATATCTTTAATATTTTCTTGGTACGTGGTTTCACTGAGTGCTAATTACAAAAAATAAGTACAAGAGAAGGAAAAATCTTTAATGGCAAATATATTTATCTGAATATAATGATACATGGTTTATGTAGCATCAACTAATCAATTTATCTTGCAGCTGTTTTTAAAGTAATATTATGTATCGTACACATACTTGCGGAGAGCTACGCGCAGATAACGTGAATAATGAGGTCGTATTGTCAGGATGGGTTCAAACGGTTAGAAAGTTTGGAAGCATTACGTTCACAGATCTTAGAGATAGATATGGTATCACGCAATTATTATTTAGCGAGTCGCTGAATGAGCGTCTTACTAATAGTCCTATAGGTAGAGAGTTTGTTTTACAGGTAAAAGGAAAGGTGCTGGAGAGAAGTAATAAGAACCCTAATATACCAACTGGTGATATAGAAGTAGAAGTAACAGACTATACAATATTGAATAAGAGTGCTACACCGCCATTTACAATAGAAACAGAAACTGATGGTGGAGAAGAGTTGAGAATGAAGTATAGGTATCTTGATCTTCGTAGAAAGCCCCTAAGAGATAATCTTGAGTTGAGATACAGAGTGAACCGTGAGGTGAGGAACTACTTAGACAAGCAAGGCTTCTTAGAAGTAGAGACACCATATCTTATCAAATCTACTCCAGAGGGTGCAAGAGATTTTGTGGTTCCTTCTAGTATGAATAGTGGTCAGTTCTATGCATTACCACAAAGCCCACAAACATTCAAGCAGTTATTAATGGTTAGTGGATACGATCGCTATTTTCAGATCGTAAAGTGCTTTAGAGATGAGGATCTACGTGCAGATCGTCAACCAGAGTTTACACAGATAGACTGTGAAATGAGCTTTGTTGATCAGGAGGATATCCTTCAATTGTTTGAAGGTATGATCAAGTTCATACTAAAAGAGGTGAGAGGAGTAGAGATAACTGAAGCAATGCCGAGAATGACCTGGGATGATGCCATGTGGCAGTATGGTAACGATAAGCCTGATATTCGTTTTGATATGCAGCTTAAAAACCTGAAGGCAAAGAGCAAGTTGCATGCTGATGCATTAGATGGTATGGGCTTTAAAGTATTTGACGATGCTGAAACAATAATTGCAATAACTGTTCCTAATGCAGCTGAATATACACGCAAGCAACTGGATGAACTAACCAACTGGGTGAAGCGTCCGCAAATAGGCATGACGGGGCTTATCTACATGAAGTGTAATGAAGATGGCACTTACAAGAGTAGTATAGACAAGTTCATGGATGATGAGAGAAAAGCTGGTTTGGCTAACTTCTGCGGTGCTAATAAGGGAGACCTTGTTCTTGTATTAGCAGGTGGGGAAGACCTTACCAGAAAAGCAGCATCTGAACTAAGACTTGAAATAGGAGAGCGTTTAGGATTGAGAGATAGAGATGTCTTCAAGCCACTTTGGGTTATAGATTTCCCATTGTTCGAGCATGATGAAGAAGAAAACAGGTGGGTTGCCCGTCACCATCCATTTACAGCTCCTAAGCCAGACCATCTGGAAATGATGGGTGATGTAAGTAAATATGCTGAAATTAAAGCTAATGCTTATGATATGGTGCTTAATGGTATGGAGATAGGCGGAGGTTCTATTCGTATATTCCAGAGAGATATACAGGAGAAGATGTTTGCCGCATTGGGTATGGATAAAGAAGAAGCTGAAGAGAAGTTTGGTTTCTTGCTAGGAGCATTTGAATATGGTGCACCTCCTCATGGTGGTATCGCATTTGGTTTTGATAGGCTATGTGCACTACTGGGTGGTCAAGAAACGATAAGAGACTTCATCGCCTTCCCTAAAAATAATGCTGGAAGGGACGTGATGCTAAATGCACCATCAAAAATAGATGATAGTCAATTAAATGAGTTGTCATTAATTTTAAAAGATGACAAAGAATAAGGCATTCATATTTGCCTTTTTTCGTCAGATTGTTATCTTTATACTTTGTAACATTTCTATATGAAAAAGCTATTTATCATATCGGCTTTAGCAGTTGCTGCTAGCTTCTCGTTATATTCTTGCAATAACGGTCCATACGATATTAACCCTGGGCAGGACAATAGTGCTGTTCTTAATCCTGAAGATCCTAATAGTGGTGTAAATGTATATCTACGTACTATGGAAGCAAGGATAAATGGTATCGAGGTAGTATTCAAGCCTGTATATTATAATATTGATACTAATAATGTAAGGAGAGTTTTTGCTCGTTCTTATCAAGATTCTTTATTCTTTAGAACTCTTGTTATCACATATCCTGAGAATACTTACTTAGGGGTTGATTCTTACAATATAGGTTTTGAGCCTGGTGTGTCTTTTTACTATTCTTACTTTGATACAGGTGCTAAGAAGTTCAAAGAATATCACGTAAATACAGGGCAAACTAATAAAGAAGGAATATTGTTCACTGTAGCAGGAGAAGAGGGTGGACATATGAGAGGTGTACTACAAGGTACGCTATATAGAACTCATCCTGATGTAGATATGGGAGATGAAGTAAGAATAGATGGAGAGTATTACGCAGAGAAGAGACCTTTTCCCAATCCATTCTAAATAAGGTAATATTTAATAATACTTAGAAGGCTATGTTTTATAACGTAGCCTTTTTTATTATAGCTTTAGGGTAAGACCTGCATACAGGTCAAAGTTTCTAATTCTTTTAGATATAAGAGATGATACGATCGAGCCGGAACCAATGTATAAAGGACCTGCTATAATACTTGTACCAATAGACATTGTTTGGTAGCCAATGAATGTGAACGGTATGCCTACTTTAAACTTATTACCACCATAAGTGGGTGTAAAGTTGATATAACTCACATATGCTGGCTTGTATATAGTTCCGTTGTTTCCTTTCAGGTTTAGTAGCATGTTTACATTCAAGTTGAAATTTTTCTCGGCATTCCAGTCCATATTCAGTCTGAAAGCAGTAGGTAGTCCTACACCGAACTTTTCTGATTCATCACTTTTTGAAAGTAGAGTATCTTGAACTAAACGATTGAAGTAAGTGCTGAATAATTCTGTGTTTTTCTTAGTATAATCATCTACTGATACACTTTGGAAATTAGCTCTGTATACCGCACTGCCTGTATCTGCATAGTATCTTACACCTCCTATATCAGTGATAGATGCAGCAATACTAAATAAATAAGGAGTTTCATAGTTAGGATTTCCATTGGGGTGGTACTCATACTGTACACCTATATCAAAACCTAAACTCCCTTTTCCTGCTCTGTTAAACCATTCAGAAGGGTTGTTCATAGCATCACCTTCTATGTATTTATCAATATTATAAGAGTATTTAGCGGTAATCTGACCATTAAGTTGACCTAATGTGTCTAAACTTTCAGAAGGGTATTCCACGAACTTAAACTCATCAATATAGATACTTCCGGCAGCTATACCCATTAGATACTTTATGGTAATACCTGCTTTTACGATATTATAGTAATCATTTCGTAACACTCGCCCATAAGTAACACCTATTTCTGAAAATGCATGAATTGAAAAACCTGAGTTATTAATATCAATAGTCTCTTGGGTAATATCATTTAAGTCAGTTTTGCCAAGAAGCTGAAAGTTAGTGTTCTCTACACCTCCTCCTCTTACAAGCAACCGCATTCTACTATATAAGCCTATGTGGTGTTCTTTTTTATATTGAAATGACACTGCAGGACCCATGATGTCTACATTGCCCCATATGTGCTTCTTTCCTTTGTTATGATCTTTAGTGTAGTCGGATGAAGAAGAACCTTTTGTCGGAAAGTCTGAGCTTAATACCCATTCTTTATTAAATAGATAGGCATTTGTGCCAAATAGTGTGCTAATTGAGAGGGCATTAACTTCTATACCGTTAGCTGAGTTATTTACCCAAGCAGGATTGTACGGCATATTTTGTATTGCTGTATAGGTAGAGGATTGGATGCCAATGAACTGTTGTGCATTAGCACTATAGCTTATAATAGCTATTAGCAAGACAGTTAAATGTATCACTCTTACCATATAATATGCGAGTTGGAATTATTTTAATAGTAGTAGCAAGGTACTGATACCAACGTGTAGTTCCATATATGTAGTATAATGCTATTGTAATATTTTGTTTGGTTAGGTATAAAAGTCAAAAAGCCTCCCATATAGGGAGGCTTTTCAAAAGACAAGTTTCTATAAATTAAGCTAATTCAACTTCAGCTCCAGCTTCTTTAAGCTTTGCTTCCATATCTTCAGCTTCTGCTTTGCTAAGACCTTCTTTGATAGTCTTAGGAGCACCGTCAACTAGTTCTTTAGCTTCTTTTAGTCCTAGACCAGTAAGCTCTTTAACCGCTTTTACTACGTTAAGTTTAGCAGCACCAGCTGATTTAAGTACTACGTCGAAAGAAGTTTTCTCTTCCGCACCACCAGCTTCACCGCCAGCAGCAGGACCAGCAACAGCAACTGCAGCAGCTGCAGGCTCGATACCGTATTCTTCTTTAAGTATTTCAGCTAGTTCGTTAACTTCTTTTACAGTAAGGTTAACTAGTTGTTCTGCAAATTCTTTTAAGTCTGCCATCTTATGATGTTTTAAAAAATAGTTTTAAAAATTAGATTTAATTTATAGTTGGTCTTGGAAGCCAATGTTATTAAGCGGATGCTTTATCTTCTAGAGCTTTTATCAAGCTTGCTAGTTTGCTACCTGCGTTCAAGCCGCTGATAACATTCTTAGCAGGAGATTGTAGCAATCCGATGATCTCGCCAATAAGCTCGTTCTTGCTTTTCAGAGATTTCAATACATCTAGTTGGTCGTCACCAATGAAGAAGTCTCCATCAATAAATGCCGCTTTTAGTGTTGGTCTCTCTGTTTTAGCATCTTTACGGAAAGTGCTTATGATCACTGCAGGGTCTTTAGCTGTTTCAGAGAACATTAGTGCTGTAACTCCCTTTAGAGAATCAAATGCGCCTTCATAACGCTCGGCATCTAGTTGCTCAAGCGCTTTTTGTATTAGCGTGTTTTTTGCAACCTTCATCTCTACGTTTTTCTCAAAACATACACGACGTAGGTTGTTGTTCTGCTCTGCTGTAAGAGCATCTGTATCTGTTATATAGAAATTGTTGTACTGAGAGAATTTCTCTTTAAGTACCTCAATCGCTTCGTTCTTTTGAGCAGGTGTCATTGCCATAGCTAATGATTTTTATTTGTTTTTTAAGCTGCTATCAAATCAATTTTATGCGATACCTTTTGTATCGATTGTTAAACCAGGGCTCATTGTAGATGCCATGCTGATGCCCTTAAGGTATATACCCTTAGCGCTAGATGGCTTCATACGTACTAGTGTGCTGATCAATTCTTGTGCATTCTCTGCCAATTTATTTGGCTCAAAAGATACACGACCAATTGATGCGTGAATGATACCTGCTTTGTCGATTTTGAAAGCAATTTTACCACCCTTAACGTCTGATACAGCTGCAGCTACATCGTTAGTAACTGTACCTGTCTTAGGGTTTGGCATTAGGTTTCTAGGACCTAGTACTTTACCCAAACGACCGATCTTAGGCATTACAGATGGTGTAGCAACTACTACATCTACATCAGTCCAGCCACCTTCGATCTTCTGAACAAATTCGTCAAGGCCTACAAAGTCTGCACCTGCAGCTTTAGCCTCTTCTTCTTTGTCAGGAGTACAAAGTACTAGTACTCTTTTTGTTTTACCTGTACCGTGTGGAAGCGAAACGGTACCACGTATAGCTTGGTCTGCCTTCTTAGGGTCTACACCAAGGCGTATATGTACATCTACAGAGCTATCAAAGTTTGTGCAGTTAATATCTTTTATAAGATCTGCAGCCTCTGCAAGAGTGTAAGACTTTTCTTTATCTATTTTAGCTTCTACAGCTTTTCTTTTTTTAGTTAATCTTGCCATCGTAACAAAATTTAATAAGGTTAACGATTACTTTTAGTTTTCCCAAGGTGCAGCACCATCTACAGTCAAGCCCATGCTACGTGCAGTACCTGCAACCATACGCATTGCGCTTTCTACTGTAAAACAGTTTAGGTCAGCCATCTTATCTTTTGCGATTACCTCAACCTGTTCCCAAGTAACCTTACCTACTTTGTTACGGTTAGATTCTTTAGATCCTTTCTTGATCTTAGATGCCTCCATCAGCTGTACTGCAGCCGGAGGTGTCTTAATAACAAAATCGAATGATTTGTCAGCATAAACTGTGATAACTACTGGTAGTACTTTACCCTGCTGGTCTTGTGTACGAGCATTGAACTGCTTACAAAAGTCCATAATGTTTACACCTTTCGCACCTAATGCTGGTCCGATCGGTGGTGCCGGGTTGGCTTGGCCGCCTCTACACTGCAGCTTCACATAGCCAGAGATTTCTTTAGCCATTGTCTTTTTTTTGGTGTTAACGAATTGTTTAGCGTGGAATAACCCACTACAACTCTCCCAAATGCAATCTTATAATAAGAGCAATATGAGAATTGGAGTGCAAAGGTAGTAATTATTATTGATATGAAAACAACAAGATCTTATTTTTTATTGATCAGCTATTTCAGATCGTAAAGTCATCCATTCTTGCACTGATAGTGACGGAGTGTATTGTATATTATTGTATTGTGCTTGCTTTATGATCTCATCTGCACGTTCTTCAGGGGCAGGGTGGGTGTTTATCCATTCTGTTAACCTTAATATATCACCATATCTGTCAGCCATTTTTTCAAAGAGAATAGCTAATTGTGTAGGGTCTATCTTCGCATGTTGTAAGTAGCTTACAGCCTTCATGTCAGCTTCTCTTTCGTAGTCTCTATCAAAGCTTGTAGATGTTAAGGTCTTCAATACCTGTTTAATTGTCCCCATATTGTCTGTTCCTCCGGCAAGTATTAGCAATGAGGATATGCCTATCTCTTTAGCTAATTTCTTGCTTACGTGGTTACTTTCTATATGACCGATCTCGTGAGCTAGTACACCCGCAAGCATGTCTGGGTTGTCACAGAATGTTATGAGCGAGCTATTAACTATTATAGATCTGCCTGGTATAGCGTATGCATTTATTTCGTCTGACTGAAATAAATAGATCTTTATTGTAGAAGTATCTATATTATTAGCAATACATATTGTGTTTTTTATTCTATTAACACTTGATAAGGGAAAGCCTTTAACTTCTTTATTTGTAGTTCTCTGAGTATCTAGTATTAGTTCTCCTAACCTTTCCTTATTCTTTTTTGTTAAATCATTTATTTTGATAACACTCGTCCAGTTTATTTGTGATAAAGCTATCCAAGAGCCTAATGTTAATAGTATTAATAAAGTAGCCCTTATTAATAGTTTATGGAAAGACCCACTACTATGGCCAAATATGTTATTTGTTATCGCTCCCCACAGCCACCATTCTACATGAATACCTTTTCTAACCTTTATTGCTAATATGATACTAGCGATAAACTCTATTATATTGAATAAGATCAGGATACTGATATATGCAAAGAACTCATTGGTAGCACGTGTTTTTTCAGAAAAGATGACACTCAAAGTCCACGTATAGCCAATACTATTAAATATAAATATTGTAAGCTGTGATAATAGAGCTTGTGTACAGTGCCACCTGACATACCGCGTTGATTTTCTATTACCGAAATAAAAGATCGCTGTAGCAATAAGATTAATGATAGGTAAAGGCAAACCAATAGCTATTGCTATCACAGACATCAAGTAACTATTAGACGCACGTTCTTTTTCATATTCATTTGGCTTGTACGTGCTTATTGGTACGTTTACATCATTTTGCAAAGGTTCCATATCCAGTTTACAGCTATTAGGGTTAAGAAAAGATATATTATTGACTTTTTGGATTTAATGTAAATGAAATTGTTGTAGAGAGACTGTTTAGATTGAATAGCATCTGTTAGTATCCACAGAGGGAATATGATCATAAATATTAGAGCAAGGTATCCTAGCAAATTGTATCGTGCTGCTATTAAAAACTTACCTGATAATAATGCGGATATTGAATGTGTAGTGCCGCAAGACGGACAGGGTAGCTCTGTTACGGATCTTACTAAACACATTGAAAAATTACTATCGTTAGGAGGAAGGTCTTTGTATGTATAATAAAGGGTCCATGTCCACCCGACGATAAGTAATGCCGATACTAAGAAATAAAATCTTTTTATTTCATTAGAGAAGAGCATTCACGTTAACTAAGTACGGTTTGAACATTATTGAAATTTACTTCACGCGCTCTACCCATTATTAGGAAAAGGTCTACAAGAGCCCAAATGCCTAAGCCTCCGCATGTTAGTAGCTTGGCTACACCAAGACCAACATCACCTACCATAAATCTATCTATACCTAGACTACCTGCTAATAGTGAAATGATTAACATGATGGTCGGGTCTTTCAAATTTACAGACTGTACTATAGGGAATTTAGTATTGTCTGCATTTTCGAGCAATTGACGTACATAGTCAATTTGATGACTTTCAAAATATTTAGCATTGGTCATCAGGTACATGTCAATTTTTTGTTGGTCCATTAGATCAAGATTTAAGGTGTCATTAATTAGTAAGGAGTGCGAAGATATTAAAATTGTATTTAGATATGGTATATCTAGCTTATATTAGTCCTTACACTTTAAGGATAATAACTTATCATTCCGTAACTTACGGGTTGTTTTAACATGATAACGAAAATGAAAGGTATATATATAGTAGGTGCATTGGTCGGTCTTTTATGTGTTAGTAGTTGTACTAAGCCTACTACCATTAATGATCCTGTGTATAATGACCCGGGTGATTTTGAGCTTGAGGTAATTGGTTTCCATGATACATCTTTAGAGCGCTCTGATATGGCTAATTACATTATTAATGTAAACAAGACATCCGGAGCGACAGAAAAAGTAGCCTTTTCTACTTACAACGAGCCCAATGGTATGACTATAGAGTTCGAAAAAAGGACTGGAGAACCATCCTATACTACTATCATGTCTGTAAAGACAGTTCATACTCCTATGGGAACCTATCCTATAAGAGTTACTGCTGCTAGCCCTTCAATAGGTATACAGGAATATAAATTTAATGTTGAAGTAGTAGGTTATTCAAATGAAGCGACTGCATTTATCGGAGATTTTAATGAAACCGGTAATTGTGCACAAGCAGGTGGGCACACTACACGTATTGAGGCTGTAGACGGTGTAAATAACAGAATAAATATCAAAGGGTTTTGGCAAGGTACTTTTACCAATGAGATATATGCTGATCTTATTCCCTCTAATAAAACTATAGTAGTACCGTCTCAAACACAGAATGGGCTAACATTCCAAGGAAGTGGTACATATAAAGATGGAGAACTTACCATCAATTATACAGTTACAGGCAACTTGGTGAATGACAACTGTAGCAGTACATTTATACGACTGTAAGAAAAAATATTACTGTTGAGTAGCAGTGTAGATAACACCTACACTGTATACTCCGGCAGGATAGCTGGTAGAAGGCATAGCTTTATAATTTACCGCAAATCTTCTATTCCCTCCGTTCTTACAATTCAGTAATAGCTGTTTAGGGTTTGAAGACAAACTGCCATAGCCAGAGTTGAATAGCGACGAGGTATTACCGCCTGTATTATTATTACTTACTGCTAGATATAGAATGTTGTTTACAGGCATAACAGGTGCAGGGAACGTAGATCCTGAATAAGAAAAACTATTAGCGTCTGTTTTTACTGTAATGACAAAGTTTTGGTTGGATTGTACCTTAAATTCTTGGTTAGATGACTGTACACCATTCACGTAATGATTCACAGTATTAAAGCCAATGTTTACATCTGTAGAAGTAATATTACTAATCTCAATAGCTGGTTCTAATTGTAATTTTACATTTTGAGTGGCGCTACTGCTGGAGGATGATTGTGCAGATGCGCATACAGTACAAGAAAGCATGACGATAGTGATAGCGTGTTTTAGCATATCTCTCTAATTTTAAATTGGTTGTCTCTATATGTTTCTGCTCTCTTCCTTATAGATGCATCACTAATATTAGGGATGCGAATACAAAGATATGTATAAATAAATAAAAGGCAAGATTAATATAATATTACCTTGCCTTTTGTATTGATCGTGAGTTGCTTATATGTTATTGGCCAGTATCTGCCGGTGGGGCTGATACTTCTATATTAGTTTCTACAGCCTCAAGAGGTATGTCATCTCCTGCATCTAAAACGCCTAGTACGTTATATTTACCGGCAGGCATATTCTTAGGTAATTCGAACGTTACATATCTGCGCTGTCCCGGAAACATCGGGAACTCTATAAAGTCAAGTTTAGTCTCTTCTCCGTCTGCTAATGATGTTAGCTGCAAATAAGCTTTACATTCAAGCATTACAGCCCCTGTATTTTGGCATAAGAAGTTATAAACATTCTTTATGTCTGGTACAGGCTTAAGGTCTACAGCAAGTATACCTTTATCTGTAACTCCTGGAGGTGTTTGATATATATGTACACCAATTCTTAACAAGTTTCTTACCGATGCAGATGCTTTAGAATCGTCAGAAGTAAGCTGTTCCTGCACTGTTTCTATGAAAAGCATCGACCATTTCATGCTAGATGTAGCATCTGCAGCATCAGGTACTCTTATCTGCACGGTAAGCTGAGCAGTCTCTCCTGGCTCTAGCTCTATAAAGTTCTTATCTACTGATACCCACTTAGAGCAAGAGTTTTTGATAGTGCCGGGGTCAAAGTAAGCATGACCACCAACAGTATCTCTTATCCAGTCATTCAGGTATGTTCTGAATTGTACCTTTTGCGATGAACCGTTTGAGATAGTGATAGTTTGAGCTTCACTCTGTCCGTTTGCTAAGTTGAAATTAATGGTAGTAGGATATACTCCTAAGTTCTGTGCATTGGCAGTATTCATCCCGAATACGGCCATTAGAATAAATACGATGAAAATATGCGGGGTCATTCTCATGGATACAAATGTAAAACTTCTAACTTTACAATTATATGTCTTATCTGAAAAAAAATGCTATTTCTGAATGAAGCCACTTTTAGTGATAGTTTCTATGTTCCTAGTTATGTTCTCTACAACTTCTTTTATTAATATGAGAGGAGATGACGATGATAATGGGAAAAAGTATGGTAAAAGTGACGATGACGACGATGATGACAAGGGAGGAGGTAAAGACAACAATCAGCATTATTTGCAGGTAAACACACATCGTGGTTTGAATTTTACGTGTAGTAACCCTTCAGATCTTGAGAATCCGCAAACTATTAATAATGCACTTACATTGACCTTTAAGTCGAAAAAGAGGCAATGTTCTATACATGTGAAGGTGTCTAGCTATAATATACCACGAGGAGCTGACAGAAATAATGTACCATTAGAATTGTTATGGACATCAGACAATTCACCTAATGCTTATAATGTTGTAAAAACAATGCAGTTAAGTAGGCATGATCAACAATTATTTGTACAGCCTGCAAGGTCGCAGACCTATCATTTTAGATATGACCTACGCCTAAAAGCCTTAGGGTACGATTACCCTTCAGGCCATTATAACTATACATTAATGTTTACAATGACACAACCTTGAGGTATTGTTTAGTATTCATATTGACCTTTCTTACTCTTGGTGCATATGCCCAAAGCTATAGCGGCTATACATCGGGCAATTTTGATGTGTATGATATCCAGTCAATTAGCATAACTGAATTGGCAGGAGCTACTTCTTTCAACAAGCCTAGTGATTACTTTAGCGGGATAACAATGAATAACTATTCAAAGATCACCGTGAGGAGTAATAGTACTTGGCAAGTAAGTATTTCTACACAAAGTGCCTACTTTACACCACTTACCTCGGGCGGGAGCACCGATATGCCTGCTAATATTATTAGCGTTAGAAGAAATGGCTATTCTAACTATAGGTCGTTATCTACCAACTCTTGGACGCTAAAGACGGGCAGTAGAGGAGGAGCTAATAAGTCGGGTAATGAGTTTAATATTGATGTGCATCTCGATCCGGGCTTTGGTTATAATGGTGGTATATATAGTATTGGCATCGTCTACACGCTTACTAAGCAGTAGATTGCCCCTTTTCATTCTTTAGAGTATCTTTACCAACCACAAATCTCTGTATATATAATGAAACGTATGTTCCTAGCAGCATTTGCTGCCGTTATGCTCTTTTCTGTGAATGCTTTTGGTCAAGCCAAGCTAGTAGAAAAAGTAACAAAGAAAGATGGCCAGCTTGTTATCCCTTACGAGCGTTATGAATTACCTAATGGCCTTACACTTATTGTTCATGAAGACCACTCAGACCCAATCGTACACGTAGATGTTACTTATCACGTAGGTTCGGCAAGAGAAGAGATCGGTAAGTCCGGTTTCGCACACTTCTTTGAACATATGATGTTCCAAGGGTCAGACAATGTTGCGGATGAACAACACTTTAAAATAATAACGGAAGCTGGTGGTACGCTTAACGGTACTACCAACAAAGACCGTACTAACTACTTTGAAACAGTACCAAGCAACCAGCTGGAAAAAATGCTATGGCTTGAGGCGGACCGTATGGGCTTCTTGCTAGATGCAGTTACACAAAAGAAATTTGAGGTGCAGCGTGCTACAGTAAAGAATGAGCGTGGACAACGTTACGACAACGTTCCTTACGGTCTTGTAGGTGAGGTGGCTGCTAAGAACCTTTACCCTTACGGGCACCCTTATTCTTGGTTGACAATTGGTTACATAGAAGACCTTAACCGTGTGAACGTTGGTGATCTTAAGAACTTCTTCCTACGTTGGTACGGACCAAACAATGCAGTACTTACTGTTGGTGGTGATGTGAATACAAAAGATGTAGTGAAGTTGGTAGAAAAGTATTTCGGCTCTATTCCTAAAGGACCAGAGGTGAAGAAAATGAAACTACCTGCACCGGTACTACAAGACAATAGATATATAACGATGGAAGATAACTATGCTAAGCTTCCACTATTAAGAATAATATACCCTACAGTGCCTAACTATCATGAAGATGAGGCCGCTCTAGACTGCTTGGCAGAGATCCTTGGTCAAGGTAAGAACTCTATCTTCTACAAGAATTTCATTAAGTCTCGTAAAGCTGTTGCTGCAAATGTATATCATCCATGTAGCGAGCTTTCAGGTGAGTTTACATTTACCATCGTTCCTTATCCTGGTCAGAAGCTTGTAGATATGAAGTCTATGGTAGATGATGCTTTTGCTGAGTTTGAACAACGTGGTGTTACAGACGAAGATGTAGAGAAGTTCATTAACAGTATGGAGGCGCAAATGATAAACGGTCTTGATCGTGTGTCTGGTAAAGTGTCTCAGCTTGCTGCTTTCTATACCTTCACTGGTGATGCTAATCGTCTACAGAAAGAACTAGCTAGGTACTCTGCGGTAACTAAAGAAGATGTAATGCGTGTTTATAACAAGTACATCAAAGGTAAGAACGCATTGTATGTAAGTGTGGTAACAAAAGGTCAGGAAGATAATATCGTAGCTGCTGACAACTATACTGTTTCTGAAAATGGATATCAGTCTCCAAACTACGGCTATGCTGGTCTTAAATACAATAAGGCAAAAGATAACTTTGATAGAACTAAGATGCCTGGTAATGGTCCTAACCCTGTAGTTAATGTTCCTAAAATATGGAATGCTACAATGCCTGCCGGTATCAAAGTAATAGGTACTGTAACTGATGAGATACCAACTGTTACTGTATTACTACAGTTCAAAGGTGGTAAAATGCTTGATGCTAATACACCCTCTAAGTCTGGTTTGGCAAGTATGTTTGCCAGCATGATGGAAGAGGATACAAAGAACCATACTGCAGAGCAGTTGAGCGTAGAACTTGACAAACTAGGTAGTAGTATCAACTTTAGTGCAGGTACTGACGGTATCAACGTTACCGTACGTTCTCTATCTAAGAACTTAGATGCTACAATGAAGATACTTGAGGAGCGTTTGCTAATGCCAAACTTCACGGAGCAAGCATTCACTACCAACAAGAGAAGAACTATTGAGAGCATCAAATCCTCAAAAGACAGACCTACATATATAGCTAGTACTGTTTTTAGCTCTATCCTTTATGGTAAGTACAATGTATTGGCGTGGAATAGTAGCGGTACTGAGAAAACTGTTGAGAATATAGAGTTAGCAGATATTCAAAACTACTATGACAACTATTTCTCTAGAACAAATGCAGAGATTATCGTTGTAGGTGATGTGAAGCAAGACAAAATCATGAGCTCTTTAAGCTTCTTGAACAAGATGTCTGATAAAGAAGTTGATCTTCCTAAGCTACCTGCTACACCTATAGTTAGTAAGCCTGTTATATACTTCGTAGATGTACCGGGTGCTGCACAAACAGAATTCCGTCTTGGTAAGATCACTGGTGTTACTTACGATGCTCTTGGTCAGCATTATAAGAATACTGTAATGAACTATCCACTTGGTGGTGCGTTCAACAGCCGTTTGAATCTAGACCTTCGTGAAGATAAAGGTTGGACCTATGGTGCTCGTAGCTACTTCTCAGCTAATAAGTATGTAGGTTCTTATCAGTTCTTTGCAGGTATCAAGGCTAATGCTACTGATAGCGCATTGAAGGATATTATCCAGATCATAGGTGACTATAAGAAGAATGGTATCACTGCTGATGAGCTAGCATTTACACAAAGCTCTATGGGACAGAAAGATGCTCGTAATTATGAGTCTGGTTTCCAGAAAGCCGGCTTCTTATCTCGTATTCAGGAGTATGACCTACCAACGAACTTCCCTTCTAAGCAAAATGCTATGCTTAAGAAGATGACCGTTGCTGATATCAACAAGGTGATCAAAGATCAGTTACCTACTGTTGACGATATGGTAATAGTACTAGTTGGAGATAAGGCTACTGTAATGCCTGGTCTTGAGAAGATGGGTTATGAGATCGTTGAGTTAGACAACGAAGGAAACCCTGTACAGAAATAATAGTAATTCACTATAGATGAAAGAGTCGCTTTAAAAAAGCGGCTCTTTTTTTATTTCAGAAAGCTTTAACGCATTATTTTGCGACAATACTATTACATTCGTATCCTAATTTCAGAAAATGCAACAGACAGATCACATACACGTACCTTATGGTAAAACAGTACATGGAGAAGAGGAAATAGAAGCCGTAGTGAACGTACTTCGCACATCTACTCAAATGGGTAAGCACGTGCGTGAAATGGAGGCTCGTATTGCAGAGCTGTATCAGAAGAAATATGGTATCATGGTAAATAGTGGCTCATCAGCATTATATCTTGCGGCTGAGTTGCTAGACTATGAAAAAGGTGCAGAGATCATTACACCTGCGCTTACTTTCTCTACTACAGTAGCCCCACAGGTAAAGAAAGGGTGGGTGCCGGCTTTTGTAGATGTAGAACCTGGTACTTACAATATAGACGTGAATAAGGTGGAGGAGATGATAACGCCTAAGACCAAGGCTATGATCATACCGAACCTTATCGGTAACCTGCCTGACTGGAAGGTATTGCGTGAGATAGCTGATAAGCACGGTCTGTTTGTACTAGAAGATTCTGCAGATACACTAGGTGCTGAAATAGGAGGTGCGTCTTCAGGTAGATTCACAGATATGAGTACTACAAGTTTCTACGGCTCTCATATAATTAACTGTGCTGGTAATGGCGGTATGCTGTGTGTTAATACTGAAGAATTGTTCAACCGTGGTAAGCTACTACGTAGCTGGGGTAGAAGCTCTTCGCTGTTTGTAGAGTCTGAGAAGATAGAGAACCGTTTCAATGTAGATGTAGACGGCATACCATACGATGCTAAGTTCGTATTTGAAGAGCCCGGGTATAACTTGGAGCCATCTGAAATGGGAGCCGCTTTCGGTATCGTTCAGCTGAATAAACTAGCGCAGAATATCGATGCGCGTACTGCTAACTTCAATAACTTACTTGAGTTCTTCAAGCAATATGAGGAATACTTTATACTTCCTAACCAATTGCCGGATTCAAGAACAGGTTGGTTGGCATTTGCCGTAACGGTGAAAGACGCTGCGCCATTCATTCGCCGCGACCTGCAGATATTCTTAGAGAAGAGAAATATCCAAACACGTACAGTGTTTACAGGTAATATATTAAGACAGCCTGGCTTTAAGAATCAGCCACATAAGGCATCTGCTGCGGGTTATCCTGAAGCGGATAGCGTAATGCGTGGTGGTATGTTACTTGCTTGTCACCATGGGTTGAATGAAGCGCAGATAGCTCATATCAAAGAGAGTATGACTGCATTTATGCAAAGTATATAAGTGAATGGATATAATTTTTCTGATAATAACAGGGATATATTAATGGTAGAGCAAAGCTAAAAGGTCTAAACAATGTAAGATGGGTTGTATTGTTGATAGTCACCTGTATTGCCTTTGAGTTAGCCGGTGTTACTATATCTTATGCTATAAATGGCGGGCAGTTATTATTGTCTATGATATTCGGCTTCTTTAGCCTTATTGGCGGGTTTCTGCTTATCAAGTACAGGCTAGGTAAAACACCCTCTAGTCGGTCAGACAATAATAGAGTAGAATAATACCTACTACCAGCCCAATACATCTTTCAGTTTAGCCATGCCGCTCTTACTCACAGGTATTTTTTCTCCTGTTTTCAGTAGGGCTACATGGCTATCTTTTTCGTATGGTTCTATACGTACCAGTTGCTTTACGGGCAGCAAGTAAGACCTGTGTATACGCACGAATTGCTTAGGGTCTAGCCTGTCCTCAATGCGCTTTAGTGTGCTTTTTTTCAGGTAGTTACCGTTAGGGGTAATGATCTTTACATAGTCGTCACTAGCCTCCACATAGTGTATCTCATCAGACGGTATGATCCTTATTAAGCC
>CAZPDA010000003.1:0-31351 GCA_964585115.1 uncultured Flavipsychrobacter sp. | reverse complement strand
ACAATGGTTCTGAAAAAGCAAAAGTTTCTGATCTATTAATTAAAAAAGCTATCTCATGATACAGTTAAAAGAATACATTGGCAGCCTGGTAGCAGAGATGAACAACGCCAGAGCCATAGCAGACATGAAGACCAAACAGCTGGCACTTGCCTATGCTGAGGATAATGTACTAAAACACTTTCCCGTGCCTCACTTCCGCACGCCCGAAGTAGAGCTGACCGTGCCTATAGCCATAGACCAGCTAAGCAAAGCTGATGTGACCAATGCACAGATAAAAGACAAGACGAGCTTTAGCCAAGAGACCCTAAAAGTGCTGAACACACACTACAAACAAAAGACACTTGACGCCGCTACTGCCAAGCGTATCAGCAGCATCGTATCTACCAACATCAATATGCTGCAACGCAAACTGGATGCTGGCGCAGATGTAAAAGAATCGCTGGCGCAATATGGCAAGATGCTGGCAAAAGATACCTACACACCCTACAAAGAACTAACAAAGGCGCGCACCGCTACAGAGACCACACTGATAAAGAACCTGACCAAAGCTCTCACGCCTATGGTGAATGTGGAGAAGGCTACAGACCTGTACAACTCGTCTATAATATTTGAAGCGGCAAAGCTGCAACAGATGGACGCAAAAAGCCTGATACAGGTAAAGATAAAGATGCACGAGAGTGGTATGGAATGGACACAAGTAGAAAATGAAGATGGCTCTGTAAACGATAAACTAATACCTGAATAGTATGAACAAGTCTAAACTAAGCTTGATGAAGAAAATGGAAGCACACCTTTTTCTAGTGCCGGAAATGGTAACGGGTTTCCAGAAAAAACAACCGGGCATTGTGACGCGCTTCATCAATTGGCTATCCACAGCAGAAAAGATATTGAAGGACAACAACATGCCCACCTGCTCAGAAATGAGCGGACTAAGAGCCAAAGTATTATACTCAGGCATGGCACCCGGCCCCGCAAAAAGAAAACAACAATACACCGCCTGCTTAGACATTGTGCAGCCTGCACAGTCTATACTGCAAGACGCGATAACACCTATAAAGGAGAAAGCAGAGCAGAGCAAACAGATACTACAACAGACGGTGACCATAGCATATAACACCAGCCTGATAAGAGACCAACACACCACAGAATTCAACACATGGGTGAATGGTGCGTGGAAGAACATCAGGCAGAATGAGCAACTATCGGCAGGTATCGTAAATGCGGTATCGCTGGTGGGGCATACAGATGCTTATATCTTATTTGCAGAGCAGCTAATGGACTTCTTTAGCGATATGCAAGCATCTCCCGTGAAAGCAATGATAGCGTAATAACTAGTGAGATAGACAACAATGCAGTGGGGTACATCTCTCCCCCGCTGCTTGTATTTGTGTGCTAATTGCATACTCATTAAGGAGATACATTCACTGCCTGCTGCGCAGTCCGCTCAGTATGACGAATAAGGGTTGAGCTTTACTTCTTCATAGCTACTAAGTAGTAGTTGGTTTTAGAGCTATGACCACTTTGGCTGTCTTTGTATTCGTATATAAGCTTGGTATCGACTAGCTTTTCCATATCCTTATATCTATCCCAGTGCTATGTAGTAATGCTTACTTTATCATCATCAGCGTGTAGCGTTGTTACTTTTACATACTCACCAAAAGCCTCTCGCTGCTTATACATCATTATTGTATCAGACTATGTAATTCTGTTCAGATCTTTAAGAATTGCCTCTTCTATCTTTTCCCAGCCTTTAGGGTTTATCATAGTTACATTACTTTTTGATCAATATAGTTAGCAGTTTGAATAATATAACCACCACATAAAAAACAAGAAAGTCTAACAGCAATGCATCAACACTACCACCGTGATTAAAATAAGGATTGTCATTTAGTTGAAACGAACTGTAGAACCTAAACGGATAACCAAGGTCAACCCTGGAAGCATCACTTAGCGCTACATGCTCCGTATAAAACTTTATGAGTGTAGCCGTACACAATAGCATAAAACCTAACACAGATGGTTTCACTATCCACTCATATATTCATCTAGCTGCTTTCATACCTGCTACTTAGCCAAAGAGGTTAGCATTACAAAATAAGAGAACAGCATCAAGTTCAGGTAAGGCACCCCTATTATTACTTTCCACCTTTGCTTTGCCATTAGGTACGATACATAGTCTAGCACTACGATACAGCTAAGGCTGGCAGCAATGTGTATGTCAAAGTCTACATGATGCATCATGGCATTCAGCAGATGGTCATCAGTATAGTACATAGAGTATAGCGGAACTATGAATGCCGCTACCAGTATCAGCTTATACACAGCGGGGAAGCCTGTAAAGCCTTCATACTTTCTGATGGGCGATAACAGCTTTTTGTACAGCCAAACAATTAGCAGGCTCAGTAGCATCATCACCAGCATAAACACCACTACCGATATCATGGCCTCATTACTTCTCATTGTCAAAGTATATCTTATAGTAGTGCTTGCCTACGGCTTCGTCGTAGCCTTTTTCTATCAGGTCGCGGTCGCCATGCACATACACGTGGAAGTTCTTATCCAGCTTTATCACACTCTTGAATACACGGGCATTCTTGCGTACTGCCTGCTCTGATATATCAAAACCGCCTTGCAATGGTGTGCCGCTATCTTCTTCATACACGTTCTTATAGCTGTTGAAAGAGGTTATCAGTTCCTCATCTTGAAACACCTCACTCTTAAAGTTGTCTTCATCAAAAGACTTGTTGTTTCTAAAGAACTCCAAAGAGCGATTAAGATAGTCTGCCTGCTGTGCTTTGTTCACCTCATACTCCTGCGGCACTTGCTTCATGATGAAGTCTTTGGTAGCCTTCAGGTAGTCGCTGGTATGATGATACTCGTCTGATGTAGCTATGATGCGCAAAAACTTATCGCGCCAGTATACGGCTTCATTCTTCTTGTTGGTATTATCTATCACACAGAGCTTCATGCCATCTTTAGTGTTGTAGATGATGCAACCCTTGTCCAGCTTTTCGCTATTCACCCCCGTGTTCAGGTGTATGCTATAGCCGTTGTGGCTTTTCTCTAGTTTGAAGAAGTGATTCCTATTCTCCGTTTTGTACAGCCCTATGGCGTCTATCACCTCATCGTTCAGGTACACCCGTTGCAGAAATGCAGTGTGCAGCTCCCCGCTCTTTATCTGCGGCTGGTCGCTTATCTCGTACAGGTGTTTGGCTATACTGGTAGAATGCTCCAGCAAGCTATCGGGGTTCTCAAATATCTTCTCTGCATAGGTCTTTACTGCATTCAGGTTCACATCCGTCTCGTGATAAAAATCAAAATACTCCACCATATCTCTAAAGGGTGCTGTGAAGTATTCCATCAGCTGCTCGTTCAGCTCGGGGTCGCTTATGTCTACCAGCTCTTCAGAGTGGAAGAAGGTATCATCCGTATGTTTATTACCAACATAGTGTGTAGCCATGCTGTGCAGCGTAGCTCCTGTCAGGTCTGCTCTCAATGTCTTTCTGTTTTAGGTGGGTAAAAGTACAAAACTCACCTCGTTTGTTAATCGTTCGTTACTGAGTTGCAAAACCGAGGTTAAGCAGGTTCGTTTTTTTGGAAGCAGGGGGCAATGTGTCGCATCTTTGCATTGTCGTTATCGGAGATGTCTATCTCACACCAGCGACAAAAAACAAAAAAATAAACACAAGCAAGTTTCAAGACACACAAAAAGTAAAAACACACACAAAGGACTTTCTTTAACTTATTGCCCCCATTGGATACATTTACCCCTTATGAAAAGGCTCCCCATCGGAGCCTCTTTTGTTTTGTTATGGGGTAGTTATCGCTTTGCAAATCGGTAGTTAAAGCTCATTATATAATTGTCTGTTTGTTACTATCCTAAGATATTTACACCATCAAACAACAAACAATGAAACAAATCTTTTCAATAACACTGTTCTTACTACTATCGGCAACAGTAGCTATGGCACAAAATGCCAACAGCTCAGCCAGCCAAACTACCAAGCTGGCTCTAAGCAACGCTATTGAAATAACCTTTGTTGGTACTAGCAACAGTACAGGCGCTACTACTACACTTAGCTTTAATAATGTGAATGACTATGCTAATGGTGTAGAGTCTGGCAACGTACAGTTGAAGGTTCGCTCTAACAAAAAGTTTGTAGTAAGAGCTAAGACCAACGCCTCAAAATTCACTTATAGCGGTAGCACTAGTCCTGCCCCACAGATGAATGTGCAGAACATCTTGTTCATAAAAGTGACGGGTAACAATACAGGTGGTAATGTACCCGGCAATGTGAACAACAAATACAGAACACTAAAAACAGGCAATACTACATTGATAAACAATGGTACTGCGGGTGGCAACAATACTTTTGATGTGCAATACAAGGCAAACCCCGGATACAACTTCCCTGCGGGTACGTACTCAGTAGATGTGGTGTACACTGCTACACAGAGCTAATTAACTCATATATAAATACTTGCCCCACATTAAGGCTTTCTGTGGAGCTTTTTTTGTTTGTTAATCACTCGTTAACCGGATGTAAAGCAGGCGTTAATAGTGACCGATACTTTGCCTAAAGCTTGTGTAATAGGCATATTTGTCTCCACACAACAAACAAACAACAAACAATGAAACAATTTTTCCTAACCTTGGCAATGGTAGCCGTCGCCGCAACAGCTATGGCGCAAAATGCCAACAGCTCAGGCAGCCAACGAGCCAAACTGGCGCTGAGCAATGCAATAGACATTTCCTTCGTAGCTACGGGAAGCAGTACAGGAAATACCACAACACTTTCTTTCAACAATGTAAATGACTACGCGAACGGCGTAGAGTCTGGACAAATAACCCTAAAGGTTCGTTCTAACAAACGCTTTATGGTGCGCGCTAAGACCTCTTCAAACACATTCTCTTATAGTGGTAGCACATCCCCAGCTCCGCAGATGAAGGTGAATAAAACACTTTATATAAAAGTAGTAGCGAATAACACAGGTGGTACAGTTCCTAATGCAGTAAACAATAAGTACAAGAACCTACGCACCAGCAACCGCAAATTGATAAACAAAGCAACACCGGGTGGTAATAATACATTTGCCGTGCAATACAAGGCAAATCCCGGCTTTGAATTCCCTGCGGGTACCTATACTACAGAGGTTATCTATACGGCTACGCAGCAGTAAGTATTAGTTAGTTCTCAAAACAGCGCATCTCGTATTGGGTGTCTGTATTTTGGCGTTCGTATCGCTTGGCATCCGCTCGGGTCATGTCGCAGCGGGCAGATTGGAAAGCAGGTGCAGTAGCCGCAGAGTTTCTATCGTATACATTGCAGGTATAGCAGCTCCTTTTGCAAGATGGTAATATCAATACCGCAGCAAGTAGTAGTAAAAGTAGTGTGGGTCTCATAATAGCAACTTTAGGTATTTACTATATTACCAAATACTATGCCGAACAGTAAAACAATTGCCGAGCTGCATGCACCAGCCCTACAATCATAAATAAAATTATCCTCAACAATCTACTGAGCAACAGGCAGCATATTTTCGGTATCCACAGGAAAGCTATCATATTTATTATACAGCTTCAGATATTTTTCAGGGTCTATCGGTGTTTCGCTTAGGGTCTCGTACAGTCCGCGGAAAAAGTTCTCACGCTTCTGTGCCGGGTTGAAGAGTAGTGTTACACTCACCTCATCATCCGTATCATTACGAAAGCCGTGTGGTGTAAAACGTGGCACGTATACTACACCACCTTCGCTCACCTCATATTCTTTATTGCCTGCCTGTACGGTCATGGTTCCCTTGTTCACAATAAAAGTCTCATCCATAAAGCGATGATAGTGTAACTTGGCACCAATGGTGTGCGGCGCCATATGTATATCATATACCCCAAGCTGGTCGTTAGACATTTTACTACTTACTTTGAAGGATATAGTAATACCATTCATGCTAAAGGTCTCACCACCACCTACATTAATGATGGTTGCTTTGTTTTCCAGCGTATCGTTAAAGATGTCTTGTTTCATTATAAGTTATTTTTCTTGTTAGCTGAATATGTTTTGTATCTCTTGCAGCACTTCTGCTTGCTTACGCTGCACGATGTTTTCATTTGCCGTGCCCTCTATGGTAAAGACATTCGCCACCTGTATACCCATATACTCCAGTATCATTTTCAGGTAGCTATCTTGATGGTCGTAAGCGGCGAATGGTGTGTCTTTATACACCCCACCCTTAGCTGTGATGATGTATGCTTTCTTATCCGTTAACAGCCCTATGGTTTGCCCTTTATCATCGGTGCTAATGGTTTTACCTCTGCGCACTACTTGGTCTAGATATGCTTTAAGGTTTGATGGAGGGGCAAAATTGTACAAGGGGCTGGCAATAAGTAGTTCATCTACCTGCAATAGCTCAGCAACCAGCTCGTCAGACGCTGCCAATGCATCGGCTATTTCTTTGCTATGATGCTCTTGCGGTGTATAGAACCCTACAATGGTCTCCATACGTAGGTGCGGTATCTGCTCCTCGCTCAGGTCACGGGTCAACACCTGACCACCGGGGTTATCCTTTTGCCATTGCAGCTGAAACTCGTCTGCCAATTGCCGTGAAAAAGAGCCCTGCTTTCTAGGGCTTGCATCTATTCTTAGTAATGTCTTCATAATACCTTTTGTGTTTGTACAGATAAGACAAACAAGGCACTATAAACGTGACACTACTCCGTAATTTTTGCGATGTACTTTAGTTTTTCCGCATCGAGAATAGAGCTTATCTTCTCTATTTTATTCGCCGCATTGATGGTAAATACTTGGCAATTGAGCAGTACACCACCATCGTAGAATAGTATTGCAGGCTGGTGATTGATAACTGAAAAACGCAGTTCCCAACCTTGCTGATACTGCTCGTATACATACAACATCAACTTCATACATGCAGACACACCTGTGGTTACATTGCGTACTACATTCACCGTAGTGCCACCATCTGCAACTATTACTACTTCTTCTGCAAAAAGCTGTTCCAGCGCATCGGTATCACGGTTGCGAATAGCCGTAATATAGTTATCTAAGTAAGGTTTATTCTTACCCTTTACAACTTCACTAATGCTTGTTGATACGGAGAGTTTTCGCTTGGCACGGCTCAATACTTTTCTGCAATTCTCTATACTCATCGATAACACATCAGCTATCTCATCATGCGAATAGTTAAAGGCTTCCTTCAACACAAATACCGCGCGCTCTTTCACAGTTAGCTGTTCCAGCAATATCATCATTGCATAAGAGACAATATCATTCAGATGCAGGTCTCCGTCAGATGTTTCGGTAGCTATTGGTTCGGGCAATGTTACTTGCTCGTGTACTATCTTTTGATTTTTCTTTTTGATGTTGATAGCACGATTCACTACACTTTTTATTAGGTAGTTCTTTAGGTCGTGCACCTCGCTGGCAGGGGTAGCTATTATATAGTTGCTGATCACATCTTGAACGGCATCTTTTGCATCGTCTACCGAGCCCAGTATATTGTAGGCATACGGGAAGAGAACATCAGGATATTGCGCTAATTCGGTATTGCTCATAACCACTAAGACAATTGAGCCAGCCAAAACGTGACACCTTAAAGGTAGAATTTTAGAAATATCATCGCACCAACATCAGGTCGCCCTTCAGCAACTCTTTCTTACCATCATACTTATACTTTACTATATAGTAGTAGGTTCCTACTTCAGCTTTCTGTCCTTTGTACATACCATCCCAACCTTTACTAGCATCATTGGTTTGGTATACCGCCTCACCCCAACGGTTGTATACACGCAATACGAAGTCGGACACGGCAGACACATCGCCCACCAAGTGTACATAGTCATTCAGTCCGTCACCGTTTGGTGAAAATGCTGTTGGGAAGAAGAAATGGCAATTGCGCTCGGTCACTACCAGCGTATCGTTTATGGTATCACATTCATTGCTAACGGTAACATGATATACACCTGCTTTCGTCACCGTGAAGCTTCTATCGGTAGAGCCATCTTGCCACAGGTATTTATCCGTAGCATCAGTTGTAGCGATAGACGGCAGGGTAATGGTCTTGTCTTTACAAATCTCTGCATCGTCGCCCAGCTCTATGGATATAGGTTGCTTTATCTTCACCGCTACTTGGTCAGAATCAGAACAGCCGTTTTGCGAAACGGTCAACGTATACACGCCGCTTTCTCTTACCGTGATGCTATCAGACGTTGCCCCCGTGCTCCACTTATATTCAGCATCGGCTACATTACTACTGCTCTTTAGCACCACACTGCTGCCGTCGCATATCAGCATATCCTCACCTAGCGATGCACTAACTCCACCCGATGCTATGGTAGCAGGTATGCCATAAGTACCAACACCTCCTATCTTCACCGCCTTGTCTACAAAGGTGCAGTTAGGGTATAGTTCATCGGCATCGGATATCATATCCAAATATTCAGATTCATTCCTAATGATATAGATATTGCCATCAGGTCGTCTGCATATGCCTTTTAGAGACCAACCGCTCGACTCCCCTATCTTAGTGCGAGATGCTCTTATTGCAGCAATGGTAGGCTGCGTAAGGTCGTACTGATAAGCGAATGCCTTGTAGGTAGTATATAGCCGCTTACCATTGGCAGAAAAAGCACAACCATAGGTCACGGCATCGGTTCCTTCCAGCAGCACGGTCGCGTTAGACAGCCGTCCTGTAGCGGGGTCAAAATCGTATAGCGCAAGGTAGGCATCGCTATTTATTGAAGAGAACACATTCCCGATAGATGCTATCTTGGTATAGTCTGCCGATGGGTACATGCCCGACTCAAAATAAGGACGCAAACTATGCCCTATAGGAGACACCACAGGTATCGTATCCAGCCCTTTATCCGTTATCTTATAAGCATAAAAGTCTGCACCATTGGCTGCTCGCTGCTGTGTCACCACCCAGTTAGTACCGCAGCCCTGCATCACAACCATAGCCTCGGTATAGGTGCCGCTTATCCTTACTTTCTTCTGCGAGGGAACGATATCACCCTTACCCCCGTTCAGGCTCATATCCACTACGCTATAGTATAGCTCTCCGGGGCTGTATCTACCCGTTGCCGAAGAGAAGATGTAATATTTATCATCATCACCAATAAAGGGAACGATGACCGCACCATTCACTGAAGACAAGACATTAGGGTCTAGCCCTATACCATTGCCCAAAGGCATGATGCTATGGTCTGCATCCCACACGGTGGCACCATCGGTATAGAACAATAATTCTCCTGTATTTCTGTCGCTAATAGATGCTACGGTCTCTATAGAGTTGATCTGAGAAGTAAACGGCGTAGGCGGGTCTGTATTAAAGTCTATTCCTCCACCTCTACCAAAGCACCATACATTGTCCATCTTTTGTGCATAGCAGGTGTTACAACCAAGCAATGCAACCAATAATAACAACAGCACCCTCATGTCGTATATTTTTTGCTAAGAATACATGTGCAACAATGCACTAATTCGCTTGTGTTTCTACACTGCGATATTACGACAAAATAAGACAGCAATAGAGAGCCATAGGTTTGCAAATATTGACAACAAAGGCTTTTAAAACCTAAGGTGTATCTGCTATATCAATTCACTAACTATGGATTAAAAATATTTTTTTAGGCTTTACCGCACCAACAACAGATCACCCTTCAGTAGCTCTTCCTCACCATCATACTTATACCTCACTAAGTAGTAGTAAGTACCTACTTCTGCTTTCTGTCCTTTGTAGTATCCATCCCAACCTTTACCTGCATCATTGGACTGGTATACAGCCTCACCCCAACGGTTGTAGATGCGTAGCGTAAAGTCATCCACCACAGATACGTCACCTACCAAACGTGCATAATCGTTCAGCCCATCACCGTTTGGCGAGAATGCAGTAGGGAAAAAGAAATGGCAGTTGCGCTCTGTTACCTCCATCGTTCGGGTAATGGTATCACAAACATTGGTGATGGTGACACTGTATATACCTGCTTCTTTTACGGTGAATGTTTTGGCACTACTACCGTCTTGCCAGCGAAACTTAGTGGTGGTATCTACCGTAGATAACAATGGCAACAATAGGGTATCGTCTTTACATAAGGTTGTATTCTGCCCCAAGTCTATTTCTATAGCAGGGCGTATGGTCACCACTACCTCGTCCGAGGCTTTACAGCCACCGTTATCAATACTCAATGTATATACGCCTTCTTGGTCTACCTGTATCGTTTTAGTGGTAGCTCCCGTGCTCCATACAAACTGTGCACCCTGTGGTTGAGCGTTGGAGCTTAGCTCCAAGCTGTGCCCACTACAGAGCATGGTATCATCTATTAACGTTAACGATACCGGCTCTATTGGATATGCTATATTGGGCGGTAACTTATAGGTGGTCTTGCCGCCTATCTTCACTGCATTGAAGGTGAACACACATGCAGGAAATGCGGCATCACAATTAGAGATGGTGGCCAGTGAGTCTACCTCATATTGTGCTATGTATATATTACCATCAGGCCCTAGCTGCAAGCCCGACGTACCCCATACATTACCAGACACCTCTTTGCGAGATGCTTTTATAGCAGCCACAGAACGGTCTGACAGGTCGTATTGGTAAATGGCAGGGAAAGCAGCCGCGTATAAGAACCTATTATTCGGAGAGAACTCTACATCGTAATAGACGCTAGGCTCTCCCCTGTCTATTATCTTGTTGTTACTCACCTTACCCGTCATCACATCAAAGTCTTGTATAGACAAATACTCTGTAGACTTTGGGCGAACATTGCGAAAGATAGAGCCTGTAGATATCAACGTTCTGTTATCATGCGATATTCTATACATTGCCATGTCTGATGGTCGCTCAGGGTGTTCTAGTTTTGAGATCACAGGGCTAAGGTCTAAGCCCTGCCCTGATATACTGTACACATAAAAGTCTCCATCCTTATGCCGCTGGGTAAGTAGCCACACACTACCACAGCCGGGTATGGCTAGTATTGCTTCAGAAAAACCGGTGTCTATCAATATGCGCTTTTTATCTGCTACTACTGCACCTAGCCCATTATTCAGCTGCATATCTATAATGGAGTAGAACAAGCTACCATAGTATGGGTTTCTAGCTGCTGTGTTAAAGAGATAATATTTATTCGTATCGTTTATGAACGGGATAATGACCACACCTTGTGGAGTGGTCTGGTGTTGATGGTCTGTACCTATAGAGTCTCCATTCTGCATGATGCTGTGCGTAGCATCCCACACCTTTACACCATCGCTATAGAACAGTAATGCACCTGTATTTCTATCGCTGATAGTAGCAGTGCTCTCAATTGCATCTATCTGAGAAATAATAGGCGTTGGCGGTGAAGTATTGAAGTCTACTCCACCACCTCTACCCATACACCAAGTATTATTTTGTTTTTGTGCTGTAGCTGCAATGCATAGCAATATGCCAAACACAAATAGTAATTGCTTCATGATCAATACCCTGAACGATAAATTTAGGAGTAAAGTATCAGCGAACCTTAGTAGCACTACATATCTAGAATTAATACGTACAAATTCACAAAAGATTGCAATCCTCTGACATTAACGCACCAGCATCAGGTCTCCTTTCATCTGCTCCTCTTCGCCATTGTAGGTAAACTTGATAAGATAGTAGTATATACCCACTTCTGCTTTTTGTCCTTTATAGTTACCATCCCACCCTTGTAAAGGATTGTCAGTAGTATACACCACCTCTCCCCAGCGATTAAATATCCTCAACCTATAACTTTTCAATGCACCCAAATCACCTACCACACGTGCTATATCATTTCTGCCATCACCATTGGGAGTAAAGGCAGATGGGAAGAAGAAATGACAACTACGTTCTACCACCATTATACTATCCGTTATGGTCTGGCATTGGTTGGTCAACGTCACTTCGTATACCCCTCCCTGATCCACATAAAACGTTTCATCAATAGAACCATCTTGCCAACGGAAACTGGTTGAGTTATCTGTTGTCACCTTTGCTGGCAAAGTAAATGGAGTAGCAGTACATATTAAAGTATCTGCTCCGAGGTCTATATCAATAGCAGGAATGTGTGCAATAATTATTTCATCAAAGGCTTCGCACATCAGGTATTTTGCTCGTAAAATATAACTACCCTCTACAGATACTCGTATGCTAGAGGTATCACTACCTGTACTCCATTCATACCCCCCCGGCAGGTTCATACTTCCATTTAATGTGATCGTATCATCAATACAAATAGTGGTATCCCTACCTGCCGACACTTGCAGGTCTATCAAATTAACATCAATCGTATCAGTTGTTTCAAAACAAGTTTCTAAAACCTTTACCCAATATCTCCCTCCCGTCGTTACGGCTATTTGCTCAGTAGTTGCATTATTACTCCATAGATAATTAGCACTGGTATAATTCTTTACAGGGCGTAGCTGAATGGTATCTCCCTTACACATATCCTTACCAGTAAGACTAGTAGCAGTGTCTATGATGGCTGCAACTTTTACGGTGTCTGCATAAAAATCACAACCGATATATGCCCTTACCCAATAAGTACCCGCTTTGGAAACTACAAAGCTATCTTTTAAACTCCCGTCTTGCCATTGTATATATTTAGAACCTGCTCTTGCTCTCAACACTAGAGTCTGTTCAAAACAAATGGAAGTGTCAGCAGATGAATAGTTTTTGGTAGAATCCTTAGCATGGTATACCAATAATGGCAAACCCAACCTAAGATCATTAGGAGGAGCTATTACAAGTACATTTTTCACAAGTGCTGCCGCTGCCGTATTACTATTCGCTATTTGCTGCATGGAGTTAGGTCCCGCCAAACCTGCATAGCGTGCTATATAAATATTGCTATCTGGTGCTAGCTGCAAGGCAGCTATACTTCTATGGGTATCGGCTATTCTTCTGCGTGAATTAATAATATCGATGGTAGTAGCCAACGTTACATCATATTGACAAATAGTATCTCCGGTATACAGATACTTACTGTTGGCAGAAAATTCGCAGCTATATGCTCCTGCTCTTGCATTGCTAATAACACTCCCGTTAGATACCTTACCCGTCATATTATCAAAATCATGTAATGCAACAAACTGATCAATGCCTAAACTTGAAGAAATTACAAGCTTTCGTTTATCCGGTGATATTTTGATACAACCAATACCAGGGAATATATTGGGGTATCCACGAGGCGATATAACAGGATTACTGCCAATACCAATAGGTGTTATTTTATAAGCATAGAACTCCGGAGTTCTCCTCTTTGCTACTACCAACCAATAAGTATTACACCCCTCAGAAATGACGATAGGTTCTCCAAAGCCTGTATCAACGGGTATATATTTTTGACCTACCACAACATCTCCTAAACCGTTATTCAATGTCATATCCACCACAGAATAGCTTAACATGCCATCACTACCATATCTGGAAGAGGTAAAAACATAATATTTAGTGCTGTCGTAAATAAAAGGAACAATAATGGAACCTTGCGAACATGTATTTAATGAATTAGGATTGATATTTCCCCCGTTAGGCATTACCTGATGAGTAGCATCATAAATATCCGTACCGTTGGTATAAAAAAGAAGGCTCCCTGTATACCTATTACTTACACAAGCTACTCCCTCATGAGCTTCAAAATCAGTTTTAAAAAAACTCGGTGGATTTGTACTAAATGAGAAGCCTGCATCTTTGCCGAAACACCAGTTTTCATTCTGCCGTTGTGCATTTGCAACAGTGCTTATCAGCCACAGTAATGATAAGGTTATAAATAATCGCTTAATCGAATTCATCTCTAAGCTTACATTTTCATTTTTAAAGGCGATGGATTATTATATAATGGCTTCAACTACTATTAATCCTCAGTTAATAACACTAAAACAACACCTATCTTACTAACATCAAATCACCTTTCATCTGTTCTTCTTCTCCGTTTTGGATAAACTTGACAAGATAGTAGTAACTGCCAATATCTGCTTTTCGCCCATTAAAGGTACCATCCCAACCTTCGGTGGGGTCTTGTGTTTCATATACTACTTGCCCCCAGCGGTTGTATATGCGTAGGTAAAAGTCCTGAACAAGAACGAGGTCTCCTACTAGTCTTGCCCTATCATTTCGCCCATCACCATTAGGAGAAAAAGCCGACGGGAAGAAGAAATTACAACTGCGCCCGCGTACCAATATCTCATCGATAACGGTTTGGCATATATTAGTAGCTGTAACGGTATACTTTCCTGCTGAGTATACGGTGAGCATTTCACCTGTAGTTCCGTCCGACCATTTTACCTCATCAGGATAACCGGAAGTAATCATAGCATTTAGATCAACCTTATCACCTTTGCATATTTCTTCACGTCCTGCTATCTCGATAGCTATTTCGGGGTAATATTCAACTACAGTGGCATCAGAGTCACTACACCCTTTATAGCTACCGTATAGCACATATCTTCCTGCCCTGTCTACCTCTATACTGTTGGTATTTTGACCTGTATTCCACCTTAGGTCTGCATTACTATCAACACCATTGTTGGTAAGAGTTAGTTTATCATTGAGGCAGAGCGTTGTATCATTTCTCAGATCTATATACAGGTCTACCATATCTACATTGAAGGAATCAAAAGCTACTACACAACCAATAGTAGTTCTACTCCAATACTTACCTTCTTCACTTACAGTAATGCTGTCGTCAGTAGAAAATGTATTCCAATAATAATTAGCCGTTGAGTCTTTCTTATAAGGATGTAAGGTTACCTCCTCTTTAGGACATATGGTTATTGCCGTTAGTGAGTGGGTAGTGTCCGTACGCTCGCGTATCACAAATGTATCTACTACATCTCTACATTCTGCCAGCATACGCACCCAATACGTACCGGCTTTGGCGATAACTAAACTATCTGCAGTGCTACCATCTTGCCACTTATATTCATCACCCATGCCGCGAGACTGTATAGTAATAGGTCCATCTACACACAGTGCAGTATCGGTAAATACAGGCTGCAGCGTATCGCTTTTTTCTGAAGTAAAAACCACTGCTTGCGGCAATCCTCTAACACCTTTTTTGCCCGAAAGGTTAATAGCATTTGGCGTATAGGTACAACCGGGAAATACTTTATCTGCATTGGTTATCACATCCAACGCGGTACTATTTAGCAGAGATACATAAATGTTGCTATCTGGTCCCATCTGCAAAGCACCTAGTGTTGCCCCTGCTTTCAGCATAGCTTTGCGAGAGCCTGTTATTGCGGCTAATGTACCCAGTGTCAGGTCAAACTGATATACATGCTTAGAGCCTGCTCCTGATACATATAAACGTTGACTATTGGGCGAAAACTCACAGCCGTAGTACTCTCCACTTATTTTTTCATCTATAATAGCACCGTTGGTAACAGCACCTGTCACTTTGTTGAAATCGTGTAATGCTACATAGCTTTTAGAATTAACGGAATTTGCTAACGCCACTGTTGCTAACCTCTTTTTATTAGATGAGATCTTCATTGTTAGCGGACCTAAAGGCTTATCAATATAAGACACTTTAGAAACAGTAGGCGTAACTCCTAGCCCTGTGTCTGTGATCTTATACGCATAAAAATCGCCTGACAATTGCTTCTGCAATATCACCCAGTACACACCACAACCTGCCATGATGGTAACGGCCTCACAAAAACCAGAATCAACAACTTTCTTATCTAGTGGTGGTGTAGGCGGAAACGGAGGTGCTGTGCCGGGCAAATAATGCTCTGTAAGCATAAGATGACCACCCTGATCGTATGATGACAGTGTGAATATTAAATACTTATTCGTATCAGACAGAGACTGAACTACAGCCACACCTTGCGAACAGGTATTGGTAACGTCAGTACCAATATTCACATTATTATTGCCTGATGCATCAAAAAGAGAAAGTGTATTACAATAAAATAATAGATCCCCCGTATTTCTGTCACTCACACTTGCTACGCCTTCTCTGGCATCCACACTTGATGTAATAGCCGAAGGTGGCGCACTATTAAATGTGATACCGGCATCTGCACCAAAGCACCAATTATTATTCTGCATTTGAGCAGACGCACAAAAGGATACCAACAAAGCCAATATTGCCGATAGGTAACGCATAGAAAACATTCTCGTATCAACAATTTACAGATTTAATGCGAAAGCACCCATTAAAAACCGCTAAAAGCCCTACCTTATCAGTGTTAGATCTCCCTTGTCCAGGTGCTCTTTGCCCATGTAGGTATATTTTATGTAGTAGTAGTATGTGGTCATAGCGGCGGGTTGTCCGTTGTGTGTACCATCCCAACCGTCATTTACATTTGTAGATACATACACCTCTTGTCCGCGGCGGTTGAAGATGCGTAGCACAAAATCTTTCACATTGCTCACATCACCTACAAAGCGTGCTATATCATTCAGCCCGTCACCATTAGGTGTGAAGGCTGATGGAAAAAACAGGTTGCAATCGCGTACTAATATATCTACGGTGTCGGACCTTGTTCCGCATTTATTATTCACTGTTAAGGTATACCTGCCACTCTCTTCTACTATGTATTTTCTATTGTTGCTGCCGTCTTGCCAAATGAATGTTGCAGAGTCAATTGAAGATAATAGAGGTAGTATATACCTATCGTTACGGCATATCTCGGTATCAGAACCTAGGTCAAAGGTCAGATCTTGCAGTACATCTACAAACACTTTATCAGACACGGTACATCCGCTTGAGCTTGCGGTGAAGGTATAATAACCTTCCTCCTTCACTTTGATAGCATGTGTTTTTTCACCTGTATTCCACGCTACATTTTGTGTAGCTGGTGTTGAGCTTCCTACGAGTGTTATCTCATCACCCATACAAATAACAGTATCAACCCCGGCATCTACTTCTAATGGCATTTCTTTTACTACAATGGTATCCGTAGTTACAACACAATGCTCCGTTGTTGTCACCCAATATACTCCTTCTATCCCTTTAAATATACTATAAACACTTTCTCCTGTATTCCATTTGTAAGTTGCATTGCTTTTACGATCTGCTACCGGGCGAATGGCAATACGAGCACCATCACATATCAGGCTATCTACGCTAGAAAAGAAGCTATCCGTATAGGTGGTCACCATAAAAGTATCTGCATAAGTATAACACTCGTTGTTCATTTGTACCCAAAATATACCAGAGGTGTCTGTACTTATAGAACTTGCTGTGCTACTATCTTGCCATAGGTATGATGCCTGACCGGACCTGCCATGCAGCATTAGGGTAACGCCGTCGCAAATAGAAGTGTCAAAACGTTTAGACAAAGTGTCCGGATAATAAGACACAACAAAAGTATCGGCAAAGACCATGCAAGAGTCGGGCATCATCACCCAATAAGTGCCCTGCTCTGTCACCACAAAACTGTCTATTGTTGAATTATCTTGCCATTGATACCATCCCCCGTTTGCCCTACCTCGCAATACTATATGATCATTGGCACAAATGGTAATATCTGTACGCGTGCCTACAGTTGAGCTATCTGAGGTAACAGGATATGGTAACACTACAGCTTGTGGCAGGCCTAAATAGCCACTCGTATTAGCATTAAGCGGTATTGCATATGTTGCAACAGAACATGCCGGAAATACTAAATTGCTGTTATATATACACCCCAGATACCCTACTCCATATCTTGAAAAATAGATGTTGCTATCAGGGCCCATTTGTAGTTGCCCTATATTACTTATACCACCTTGTGTATTACCAACTGTTTTTTTAGACGCGCTTATCTGCACTGCTGTAGACAATGATAGATCATATTGATTAATAGCATTACTGGTAAAAGCTACTGCATAATACCGCTGGCTATTAGGAGAAAATTCACAACCATAAAATTCCCACCCCGGCTCTGTGTCTATTACCATTCCGTTAGACACGATACCTGTTGATTGATCAAAGTCGTGTATGGCAACAAAACTGACGTTATCAGTACTTTGATATACGGCTAAACCCAACTTGGTTTTATCTGGCGACATTTTCATTGTGGCTATTCCTGCACATCTATTTGTATAGCCTGTAGTGGCAGATACTACGGGGGTAGTGTTAATACCATTTGCCGTAATATGGTAGGCATAAAAATCTTGTGTGTGCTTTTTAAAGGTTATCAACCAATACCAACCACAAGACTCTGACACGATCATCGTTTCACCAAAGGCACTATCTATCGGTACTCGCTTTTGCCCATTCACAACACCTCCTCTACCCGCATCTAGTGTCATATCTACTACAGAGTAAGCTAATACTCCGCTTGAGCCTTCGTAATCTAATGTAAAGACATAGTATTTATTCCTATCGTTTACAAATGGTACTATTACTACACCTTGTGCGCAGGTACCTACCATATCTGTACCTATACCATTGCCATTTGCCATCACTATTCCATTTCTATTATACACATCTCGCGTATTGGCATAAAAAAGCAGATCTCCTGTTTGTGCATGACTAACGGTTGCAACTCCTTCAGACCTGTTTATACTTGAGCCAAAAGAGGTAGGAGGGTTGGTATTGAAATTGAGGCCCGCACCTTTGCCAAAGCACCAGTTGTTATTTTGCAACTGTGCCATCGCCGAGAGCGATAAGAATGAAAAGATGATAAATAGAACTGGCCTCATAGACGTCATACCTTATCAAGGTTGAAAGCTAATATACCTATTATTAAGTTCTATATGTATTAAAACCTATTAACATGCTAGCGTATCAGCGTCAAGTCACCCTTTTTCAGATGCTCTTCACCCATGTAGATGTACTTGATAAAGTAGTAGTATATATCCATAGCTGCAGGCTGTCCGTTATGCATACCATCCCAACCATCATTGATATTTGTGGTAGCAAACACCTCTTGTCCACGGCGGTTGAAAATGCGCAATTCAAAATCTCCCACATTTATCAGGTCACCTACAAAGCGTGCTACATCATTCAGTCCGTCACCATTAGGTGTGAAGGCAGACGGGAAAAACAGATTACAATCACGCACTGATATATCTACGGTATCGGATCTTGTTCCGCATTTATTATTCACTGTTAAGGTATATCTACCACTCTCCTGCACTATGTATTTCCTATTGTTACTACCATCTTGCCATATGAATGTTGCTGAGTCTATCGAAGACAACCTTGGCAACACATACCTATCATTGCGACAGATCTCTGTATCAGACCCAAGCTCAAAAGTGATGTTTTGAAACACATCGAGAAGCACTTTGTCAGAAGCTGTACAACCACTAAAGCTTGCCGTAAATGTATAGTAACCCTTTTGTGATACTCTTGTAGTATGGTTCTTCACTCCAGTACTCCATACTACGTATTGCGTAGCAGGTGTTGAACTTCCTATAAGTGTTATTTCAGCACCAAAACAAATGGTAGTATCAGCACCTGCATCTACTATTAGCGGCACTTCTTTTACGGCAATGGTATCAGTAGTTACAACACAATGCTCCGTTGTCGTCACCCAGTATACCCCTTCATCTTCTTTAAAAATGCTATAAACATTTTCTCCTGTACTCCATTTGTAGGATGCAGTATTTTTAAGATCTGCTTCAGGGCGAATAGCTATACGCACATCACCACATATCAGGCTATCTACTGATGAGTAAAAACTATCTGTATAAGTAGTTACTTCAACAGTATCGGCATAGGTAAAGCAACCATTATCCATACTTACCCAAAACAAGCCTGCTGTACTGGTCTTATACGTACTGGCAGTACTATTATCTTGCCATAAATATGGTCCTTGCCCAGATCTGCCATATAATGTAAGTGTATCCCCATCACAAATAGCCGTATCTGCACCAGTAGATAAGGTATCAGGATAATAAGACACAACAAAAGTATCGGCAAATGAAAAACAAGAATCCGGCATCTTAACCCAATATGTGCCGGGTTGCGTCACTACAAAGCTATCGGCGGTTGAACTGTTCTGCCATTGATACCAATCCCTATTTGGTCTTCCGTGCAGTACAAATCTATTATTAGCGCAGACAGTTGTATCTACACGCTTGGCTATAGAAAAAGTATCTGAAACATTTGTATAGGGATGTACCACTGCTTGTGGCAATCCGAGTTTGCAACTGGAGCCGTTAGACAACTGTATAGCATTAGCCACGTATGTGCACCCCGGATACACTAAGTTGGCATTATAAATACACCCTAATGTATTAGCTCCAAAGGTGACACAATAGATATTACTATCAGGTCCTATTTGCAACTCGCCTAATGAGCCAGCGGTACTAACAGCAACGGTTTTTACCGATGCATTTATTTGGGCTGCAGTACCCAACGACAGATCATATTGATATATAGTTTTGCTACTAAAACCTACGGTATAATATCGTTGACTATTTGGTGAAAACTCACAGCCATAAAAGTATGTTCCTTGGTGTGAGTCTATTATCATACCGTTAGACACAACACCTGTTGCCTGATTAAAGTCGTGGATAGCTGCAAAACTACTATTGACACCATGCCAAGCAGATAGTCCTATCTTGGTTCTATCGGGAGACACCTTCATTGTAGCCAAACCCAAACACCGGTTTGTATAGCCTGTAGTGGCAGATATTACAGGTGTCGTATTTATACCATTTGCTGTAATGTGATATGCATAAAAATCTTGTGAGTTTTTTTTGAATGTAAGTAGCCAATACCAACCACAGCCTTCCGTTACCACCATTGCTTCGCCATACCCGCTACCTAGTACAATCCTCTTTTGCCCTGTTACTACATCACCCCTACCTGCATCCCGTGTCATATCCACAACTGAGTAGGCTAACACACCTGCGGTACCTACGGGTTCTAACGTAAATACATAGTATTTATTAGTATCATTAACGAATGGTACAATCACTACACCTTGAGCACACGTCCCCCCGGGGTCTGTACCTACATTATTACCATTGGGCATCACCGTACCATTTCTATTATATACATCCTGTGTACTGGCATAAAAGAGTAGCGTACCTGTATGCCTATTACTGATAGATGCTACCCCTTCAGACATATTGATACTTATATTGAAGGAACTGGGCGGAGTATTATTAAAGTTCACCCCGGCATTAGCGCCAAAGCACCAATTATTATTTTGCAACTGTGCATGTGTAGGTGTGGCAAAAATTATTAATAGTATTACTACTAAAGGTCTCATAGGTGGTTGTCATATGTATTATGCTAATATACTTATTATTAAGATGCCTATATATTAAATCATCATCGTATAAGTGTCAGATCTCCTTTATCTAAATACTCTTCGCCCATGTAGGTGTACTTGATGAAGTAGTAATAAGTGTCCATAGCTGCAGGCTGATTGTTATGCATGCCGTCCCAGCCGTCAGTAGCATTGGTTGTTGTATATACCTCTTGCCCACGGCGATTATAGATGCGAAGTATAAAATCGTGCACGTTTGTCAGGTCGCCAACCAAATGAGCTTTATCATTCAGCCCATCTCCATTCGGAGTAAAGGCAGAAGCAAAAAACAAGTTGCAATCACGCACCAAAATATTCGCAGTATCTGCAAAACTGCCGCATATATTATTGACAGTTAATGTATACCTGCCGCTCTCTTGCACTATGTATTTCCTATTGTTGCTACCATCTTGCCAAGTAAATGTTGCTGAGTCAAGGTTAGATAACCTAGGCAATACATATTTATCATTACGGCAAACTTCAGTGTCTGACCCTAGCTCAAAGTTTGGCTTGGGGTAAAGTGTCACTACCCTTTCTTTGGTTTCCGTGCACCCCATATTAGATGCTGTTATTTTATACAATCCCGGTGTAGTTATTTTTATTGAGGGATCTTCGCTACCTGTGCTCCATTTAATATATGCTGTAGCAGGCTCTACTTTTGCATGTAGAGTAGCGGTATCTCCTACACAAATAGCGGTATCAGCACCTAGCTCTACGGATAGAGGAATATAGTCTACATCAAAAGTATCGGTAGTTATTAAGCATTCTTCTGTTGTTCTCACCCAATATATGCCCTTGCTATTTATATAGGATTCCTTGCCTGTTTGTTCATTACTCCATATATAGGTAGCTTGTGTGGCTAGCGTTTTAGCCGATAGTAATATCTTTTCGCCTTCGCACATCAATGTATCTGAGGTGGTATGGGTGGTATCTACTTTTCGCGTTATAACAAAGGTGTCTGTTATCTCTTTACACCCACCTTGCATCGTCACCCAATAGGTACCACTATCTACTATCGCTAAAGAATCTGCCTTAGTACCATTTTGCCATTCATAACCTTGCCTTAGGGGTTGCCCTCTTAATACTACCTTATTACCAGCAAAACAAATTGATGTATCTAAGCGACTAGGTACTAAAGACGGGTCTTCTTTCTCTGAAAACACCACTGTAAGAGGTAAGCCATAACCTGCAGAAGAGCTTGTCCCCACAATCTGTACGGCATTGATATTGAAAGTACATAGAGGCACTCGTAGGTTGGCGTTAGTTATTGTATTTAGCGAGCTACCACCTACATTTGTCATGTATATATTATTATCAGGTCCTAGCTGTAATGCTCCCATTTGTTGCAGGTGCCCTTGTACTACTAGTTGCTTGGTGCTGATGATAACCTGTTGATTGCCCGAAGAAATATCAAACTGATAGATGTCTCTATCATAATAAGAGTTTACATAGAACATTCTGCTATTGGGAGAAAACTCACAACCATAATAATGACTGCCTTGCTTCTCTGATATCACCATCCCACTGCCCAGCGTACCATTCTTTCTATCAAAACTATGTATGGCAGCATAGCTATAACCATCGTCTCCTATCCAACAGGTATAACCAAATATTTGTCTATCAGGCGATACTTTGAAGTGTGTTATCTTTCCCGGAATATTAGGGTAGCCGGCTATAGATATTACTGCTGAAGATGCGATACCAGTATCAGTAATTTTATACGAATAAAAACTAGACGTGCCTGCTTTGGATACTATGAGCCAATAATATCCACAACCTTCCGTCACCACCATAGACTCTCCAAAGTTGCTATCTACAGGTATCATCTTTTGTCCGTTCACAACATCTCCTTTCCCTCCATCCAATGTTATATCTACCACCGAATAGGCCAACACGCCATTGGTGCCTTGTGGCGACAATGTAAAGATGTAATACTTGTTCTTGTCTTGCACAAAAGGCACTATCATCACACCTTGCGCACAAGTACCGTTGGGGTCTACACCTATGTCATTACCATTAGGCATTATTACATGGTCTACATTATACACATCTTTGGTACTGGCATAAAATAGCAAGTCGCCCGTATTGGGGTCACTCACAGTTGCTACACCTTCATCAGTATCTAGTGTTGCCGTATAGAATGTAGGGGGAGCGGTAGAGAAATCCAGACCGCAGCCGTGCCCGAAGCACCAATTATTGTTCTGTTTCTGGGCACAAACAGTTAAGGAGATAAGCATTAAAAACATGAACCCTAAAGGTCGCATAGGCGTGGTTATAGAAATACAAATTAATAAATACGGGCTCAACTCTTATGATTGCGGCAGGTGATAATTGCCACATAATTGTCACATCTTATTACAATGCTCTACATATAACTCCTCAACTTCCGTACCAAATTTTATTGTATAGTTCATATCCAACGCTGTGCGTAGGTCAGTACAGGCATCAGCACCCTTCCCCATGGCAATGTATATCAGTGCACGGTTCTTATAAGCATAACTATTGGCGGGGTTCAGTTCTATAGACCTGCCTATATCTTCCAGTGCCTGATCCAGTTCTCCCAGCTTATAGTGCGCATAGGCTTTATTACTCAGCAGTTCTCCATGGGGTCTTTTTTCTATTCTCAGTAGCTCTTCTGCAAGATCTGTTGCTTTTTTATATTCGCCTACACTCACATAGTACCATACATACATGATCTTAGGCTCCAGATCCTCGCCCACCAGTCGCTGATATTTTTTCAACAAGTGATCCGCTTTAGTAAAGTTCTTTCTTTCTATCTCTATGATAATGGCATTGTGTATGGCCATTCTGTTATTACTATCTATGGCCAATATCTTATCGTAGTACATCATAGCAGAATCATAAGAGCGTAGATTGATATAGCTCCACCCCATCATACCATTCATCACAAAGTGTACAGAATCGTTTGTACCATCGTAGGGCGGCATCAGGTCATAAGCATTGGTCATATCGCCAAGGGCTGCCCTGTATTCTAGTATTGCACCGTATATGTTCCCACGTGTTATCCAGTAATGCATATTATCGGGCTGCAGCCTTATAGCTCGTTCCAGATCGCTAAGCCCATCTTCAAACTCACCTTTACTCACCAAACACAGCCCCCTGAGCATATACACATCAGCACGTGTACTGTCTTCTACCAATAATATATCGGATATGGTTATCGCCTCGGTATACTCATCTTCCATATAAGCATTCCAGGCTTTTTCTTTCATTGCCGCAGTATCTCTGTCCTGAGCAAATGATACACACATTGGTAGTATCATCAATAAGGTCAAAAGGTATTTCATACAACAGATAGTTAGTACTAATATACATTTATTTACTACTACTTAATTTGTTCTATTGCTATTGGGTGATGCTTATTACTATATTTGTTGCATGAAGAAGCTGCTCCTGTTTTTCCCCGTTGCTATACTGGCCGCTTGTGGTGATACCGAACCACAGCAAGCAGCTAACGCTAACGACACCATGCAGACCGCACCACCTGCAGACCCCATGCCTCCGCCCGATGATATGGACACATCCACTACGGGTCTTGGTCCGCACTTGGGCAGTATGGTAGATGGCGAATACATAACGGGTAATGATGAGATAGTAGGCTACTACGAGCTGGTAAGCATACAAGAGGGCAGCTACCCACAGTTCATACTAGAAGCCAGAACGGCACAAGGCAATACGCAGAGTTTCTTCCTGAACACATTGGAATATAGAGGCAGCACTATAGCAGAGCTGACCGATACCCCCAACCGAAAAGTGAAGATAGCCTACTGGGTACGCTATCAAAACAATGTAGCCAGAATATTGGCGGGCGATGTAGAGGTAGAGGCGCATGAAGAGGTGCAACCCGAGCCTCAGTTTGAACAAGTGACGGGCATATTGGTGGCTGAAGAGCTGAGCAAGGATAATGAGATGAGTGCCTTTGTAGTGGCTAAAGATGATGGCACTCAGGTATACTTCCCCTATATAGTGACCAAAGAGCTGGCAGCACACAATGGTGAAGAAGTGACCGTATACTACGCTGCCGATGCAGAAACGGTCATTAGCTATATCAAGGTGCTGGAATAGTAATTCACTTACGCATGAAACACATTATCCTTATCATATCTGCTATAGCTATAAGCATACAAGTAAATGCATGTGACTGCCCCAAACCTAATGCTGAAGAGCGGTACAAAAGTGCTGATATAGTAGCAACAGGAACAGTTATTAGAGCATATTGGTACGATTTTCATTACTCAATTGACTCTTGGGAAGAAGACATTGGCGTGCAAAGAGCTATCATTGTACTCTCAAAGGTTTACAAAGGAGCATTGATATCCGACACCGTAGAATTTACAACAGGTTTTATTAACTGTGATTATGAATTTGAAGAAGGTGCTTCTTATATTTTGTTTGCAAGTTATAGCACCCCTTGGCACGAAGACCTACCCGTAAGCTACCAAATGCTTTATACTTCTACCTGCTCACCCACTCAATTAAAAACAAGAAAAGCCGTAAAAAAGATTGAAAAGATTGCCGCCAGTCAATAGCTTTGCGGCATGAAGATGAATAAAGGACTTTTTGCAGCTTTTGCTGCTATAGCACTACTGGCTAGCTGTAGCAATAAGAACCAACCTAAGGATTTCTCTGTGGTGAAGTATGTAAGTGTGGCCGATAGCAAAGACGAGGCAGACGCGTATGTGTTTGACGGAGCACCACTACTGGAGCATGATGGTAGCTTTTACAGACATGTAGATAGTGCTACATATCTTGGCAATACCATACAGCAACTAGACCTGTACAAGCCTATAGGCACGGTGACCATAGAGCAGAAAGACCTGCTTGCCGATACGCTATTGATGTCGTCTTTCGATATATCTAAAGAGCGCACCATAAAGATGGAAGAAGGCAAGATAATGGACAACAGTAAAGAACTAACAGGTAAGCTAAAGGCTGAAGGAGAATTTGCAGCTACAAAAGGGCTTTACCTATATGTATACAAGGCTATAGAGCAATAATGGAGCGTACATTTGGTAAATACATAGTAACGAAGGAAGGTGATGAGGTGACCATCAAGTTCACCAAAGCGTCAGACCGTATCAAGCTATTATTCATTGCACTGAACGTTTTGTTCGTAGCTATACTACTGGGCTACACGGCTAGTGCCATGCAGGATAAATTCTTGATAGCACTACTCTTCATACCGCTATCGGTCATTAGCGTTATCAGTGTGCAGCGTACGCGCGTCACTACTTTGCGTATCAATAATGATATGCTGGAGGCTCATGCTTTCCTGAAAAAGCCTAAGAAGATAAGTTTAAAGTTCTTCTTCTTTACCGACGACTTTTTTGAGCAGCTACGCACGGGCAAGGCTAAGAACAAAGGACCAATAGCATTGGTAGTAGCCAATAGAGAAAAGCTGATAACCCTAAATGTGACGATGAAGAACAAGGACGAGGTGAAAGAAATGGCGGCTTTCCTTAATGAGCAGTTTGCACCGCATACCAACACGGTAGAGGAGCAGAAGCAGATATTCCGCGAGAAGATGGGCGGAGGGCAAGAGTAGGATACAGACTGGTTATACCCAATTAATAGAAAGGTCTTGCCAGTCTTTATTTATAGTAGCAATGAGTTCTTCTTTCCATTCTCTTGCCCACTTCTTCAATACTTTTTCTCTACTAATAGCAGTTCTTATATCACTATACTGTTCATAGTACACTAGTTTTATACAATTGTACTTTGTAGTGAATGATGCATTGATATGGTTTTTATGCTCTAGTACTCTTTTCTGAATATTTGAAGTAACCCCAACATATAAGACCGAATCATCTGGGTTTGCCATGATGTATACATAGCTTTTTTGCATGTGGTAGATCTAGCTCATATTTCGCGAGATGCCGCATCAAGTGTGGCATGACCTATATTATGTATTTGTCATTGCGGGCTTAGACCCGCAATCTCGAGACAACACTAAGTAGTTCTAACCGCCATTTGTTATCCAGTTGTTAATATGTATATTTTTTACCATACAACTTTGGTAGCCCATATAAATTAGCATCATCAAACAACGACGACGTCAGACAAACAAACAACACAACTAGCCCAAATGGACCCTCACAACCTGAAAATTAGAGCTGACAAATAGTTATCGATAACAACAAAGGAGCCCCGTAAGGCTCCTTTATTCGTTGGGTGCTTCATTTAATAGCGGCACTAGTTCTTTTGCGCTCGCTTGTTCTTGTAATCTACATATTTTGCTGCTTCCTTCAAAGCGCCATCGGCATTTACGATACCCCCTGTTATACTAATATCCGACATAGTAACCATATCACCTTTGTAGTTAGTACCCGGCTTGTACACCATATCCTTATAGAAGGTAGCACCGCGTAGTATCACCATCTTCACCTCCTCTGCGCTTAGCTGAGGGAAGTAGCTGCGTACCATTGCGGCAACACCTGCGACCACAGGGCACGCCATGCTGGTGCCTGAGTACACGTCAAATTCATTATCCTTCACTGTAGACTTTATATCCACTCCCGGAGCAAATATATCTACTGTCTTATTGCCGTAGTTGCTGAATGACGCTACCAGCTTACCCTTTTTGTTTGATGCTGATGTAGCACCTACTTCTATCCAGTTGTCTACCGTAGTACCATCGTTCAATAGCGGGTTAGGAAAATTTCTTCTGTTTCTACTATTGATGAACCTGCCATCGTTGCCCGCACCATGTACCAGCAATACATCTTTAGACTGCGCATAGCGTATCGCTTTATCTACCGCTTCTTTGTTGGGGGAAATATCTTTACCAAAGCTCATACTTATCACCTTGGCACCATTGTCTACCGCATAGATGATAGCATTGGCGACATCCTTATCACGCTCATCGCCATCGCTTGGCACGGCGCGTAGCACCATTACTTTTAGCTTACCTGTGCTGCGTGCCACCGTTGCTACTATACCTGCGGTGTGTGTACCGTGATTCGGGTCAGGACCTGCGGCATAGCGATTATTACCATAGTCGCGCTCATAGGGGTCATTCAGGTCATCACCTACTATTACACTACGCATAGAGTCAGAGTTTCTGCCACTTGCCAATGCATCATGCGCATAGTATTCTGCTCCTTCTTTAAACTGCTTACCCATGCCAAAGCGTCCTGTTAAGATGTACTTCATCTTAACAAAAGGATTGCGCTTATACTGCACATACTTCTGCTGTAGATATTGCGCTACAAATTCTTTATTCCGCTGCTGCTTCAGGTACTTATTGCGCATGGTCTTATACTCTTCGTACTCGTCCTCTATATCTTCAGGTACGTCTGTAGAGTCTACATCTTTATACTTAGCATGCATGCGCTGATATTCGCGGGTTTGCTCCAGCGTCTCGTAACCTATATCATACACTTGTCCACCAAGAAAGTTCCAACCATGCACATCATCTACATAGCCGTTGTTGTCATCGTCTTTTCCGTTATTTACGATCTCACCCTCGTTCACCCATAGTACATCTTGCAAACCATAGTGCTTGGTGTCTGCACCATTATCTATCACTGCTACTATCACTGGGCTGGTGGGGCTAGTGCCCATACTTTGGTATGCCTGTTTTACGGCAGCACCATAAACGTTGTCTTGTGTAGGACTTTCAAGAAACCAATATCCTTTTTGTGCGTGTACTTGTGGCGCTATCATAAGGCAAGCCGCCACACCCGCTACCAATGTCTTTAAATGCATATACGGTAATTATAGGTAATGAATAATTACCTACAAGATACATGAATATCAGAAAAACCGCAGGGTGAAATTAAGCGTGAGGTTGGTTGGGTAGCAATACTGTAAAAGTAGTCCCTTCACCTTCTATACTATCAACTTTTAGCTCACCACCGTTTGCTTTTACAAAGTTGTAGCTCAGGTAAAGACCTACTCCCGTACCCTTCTCACCTATAGTACCTTTGGTACTGATGTTGGTCTCCCCTTTGAAGAGGCGATCTTGCTGCTCTTGGCTCATACCCACACCGGTATCTTTTACTGCTATGGCTACCTTATTGCCTTCGGTCTTAGCAGATACTGTCACAGAGCCACCCTCTGGTGTGAACTTGATAGCGTTGGACACCAAGTTGCGCATCACCATTTCTATCTGGTTCTTATCGCCATAAGCAAAGGTATCATCACCTACCAGATTTACCAGAGCCACACCTTTTTGACCGGCAGTATCTTTCAATACGGCAAAAGCTTTTAGGGTCTTGCGTTTTACACTTAGCTTCTCAATATCCAGCGTATGCTCTCCCTTCATTTGGCTCTTCGCCCACTGTAGCAAGTTATCCATCAGCAGACTTACGGATTCCAGCTTGTGACTTAGCTCCTCTTTATGCTCGTTGAACTCTTCAGGTGTTAGCAGGTCTTGGTCGAATAGCTCCATAGTACTGGTAAGTGCATTAATGGGGCTACGCAGATCGTGCGATAGTACGGAGAAGGTTCTGTCTTTGAAGGCATTCAGTTCTTCCAGCTTCTCGGTCTTTTGCTCTATCTCATCTTTCTGTTTTAGTATCAGACCTTTTCTATACTGCTCATTCCTTAGGTTGCGGAATATCAGATATGCGATTATCAACGTCAGTAATAAACCTATTACCGACGCTATGAGTAATATCTTTTGTCGCTCTATCCTACCTTTTTCATCAAGACTGGTCTGCTCAAGGTTCTCTATTTTATCTTGCTTCTTCTGTAGCTCGTAGTTGAAGTGTAGCTGACGCACTTTATCCAGCGACCTATCTTTTGCCAGTGAGTCGCTATGCATGCTATATAGCTTGTGGAACGCAAGTGCTTTCTTATATCGTCCTTTGCTCTCATATAGCTCTGACAACGTTGCTGTGATCTCTATTATCCCTTCTCTATCCCCTATTTCCTTAGCATAGTCCAGCGCTTTGTTATAATATGCCAGGGCTTGCTTTTTCTTACCCTTTGCCTTCAGCACATCTCCCAAACCTTTATACGCTACATACACACCTTCATTATCTTGTATCTGTATAGACTTGTCCAGTGCGTTACGGTATAGCGTGTATGCTGTATCTATCTGCCCCATCTGCACAAAGCATTCTGCTATATTCTCGTTCAACAGATTGCAATAGAAAGGATTCTTGACCTTTTTAGAAAGCTTCAACGCTTCGGTAAGGCTTACCAGTGCACTATCATACTTTTCCTGCTCGCCATACACCATAGCGTAGGTGGTATATGCTGATATCTTAGACCAGTCTGAATTGATACGTGTAGCCAGAGCTATACTACTATCTGCAAATGCAATGGCATTATTAAAATCTTCTAAACGGAAGTAAACATTGGCCAAGTTCAGGTATAGCATACCCTTACCATCGTTGTTGTTAATACGCTCATACAGTTTTAACCCATTCAGGTAGTGCTCCAAAGCTTTGCTATACATACTCATAGAGTAATATATAGTGGCCATATTAGTCTGCACCTTGCCTTGTAGCAAGTAGTTCTTATACTTAATGGCATTGCGCAATGCGGTATCAAAGTAGTTGAGTGCTATTTCATTCTCTGCGGCTTTCAGATACAGCCCGCCAAGATTATTATAGATATCTCCTGAGTGTTCTTCAAGATCATACTTCCTAGACAGCTCAATACCTTTTATATAATACATCTTTGCACTATCGTGCTTGCTAAAGTCACTGTAGTAAGAGCCCAGCATATCATATGCCAAAGCTACCCCTTGATGGAAGTTATCTTTCTCTGACAACTGAAGTGCCTCTTTAGCATAATGACCAACCGAGTCTGTTCTATGATTAATGTAGCTATTGGCTATTCTTAATAAGATGCTCGCCTTCTGTTGCGTAGACACATTACCTTCATCCAGCACCTTCATCAGGCTATCTCTATTCTGGGCAAGGGCCTCGCTATGCATTATGACCGAGCATAATACAACAATGCACATACTGCCTATTAATCCTAAGCGGTTCATCTACAGACTTTGGGTATTTAATTGGTTGTGTGTATGGCTGATGGGTGTCAGCGGACGCAAATATATACGATAATCGCCTACTGTGTGGTATATTGTTATAGAAACAATTTGCTGCAAGCTACTACAAACATTAAACTTAAATAAATAATAGATATTCAATCCTTTAAAC
>CAZPDA010000002.1:0-32202 GCA_964585115.1 uncultured Flavipsychrobacter sp. | reverse complement strand
GATGTACCTCGTGCTTACAGCTATGTTGGCACTGAATGTATCATCGGAGATTTTGCACGCGTTTAAAGTTATCAATCAGAGCATCAATGCCTCTAATGTTGCCATTGAGGACAAGAATAAGAAGATGTATGACGCTTTTGATGAACAACAAAAGCAACAAGGTCAATTTGATCGTATAAAACCATTTAATGATAAGGCTAAGCAGGTTAAGCAACAAGCCGATCAAATGGTTGCTTATCTTGAAGAATGGAAGAAGAAAGTAGTAATAGAGGCTGGTGGTTACGATGATGATGGTGTTACCATTAAAAGACAAGATAATATTGATGCAAGTACATTATTACTTGTAGAGAATAAAGGAGGTAATGAGATTAAGGCTAAATTAACTCAACTTAAAAGCTCTATGTTAAGTGTGTTATCTCCTAGCTCAAAAGCACTTATAGAAGAAGATTTTCCTATTAACATTAAGCAAGTTGAAAAAACGGAGAATAATCCACAAGCAGACTGGTCAACAGCATATTTTTACAATATGCCAACTATGGCTGCGGTAACATTACTTTCTAAATTCCAGAATGATGTCCGTGGTAGTGAAGCGTTAGTGGTGGAGCAACTATCGAAAGAAGCAGGAGATATTCAGCTTAAGTTTGATGCGTTCCAAGCAATCGCAATACCTACCCCATCTTATGCACTTGAAGGTCAAGAGATTACAGCCCGTGTAATGCTTGCAGCGTATAACAATGCTGTTAATCCTACAGTTACCTACAGTTCAGGACAGGAAGTAAGAGTCGATAGCGGTATCTCTCATTGGAAAACGACAGCTACTGGTATTGGTCTTAAAACTGTATCTGGTACCGTTAAGATAGATCTTGGTGGTAGAATTGAAGAGAAGCCATATACATTCCAATATATGGTAGGTTCTACAGGAGCTTCTATGCAGCTTGATAAGATGAACGTATTCTATATAGGTGTACCTAATCCAATTACTGTATCTGCAGCAGGTTATTCGCTTGAAGATATCACCGTAGATATACCTGGCGCATCGGTAAAAGAAGATAATGATAAAGGTCGTGGACACTATATAGTGAACGTAACTAAGCCTGGTAATGTACCTGCTAGCATTATTGCTAAGAAAGCTGGTGGAGGTACTGAGAAAGTTGGTGGTCTTGAGATACGTGTTAAGTTTATTCCTGACCCTATTGCAATGGTTGGTAAGTATTCTGGTGGAGGTATGCCTTCTAACATTTTTAAGGTTATACCTGGTGTTAGTGCCGTTCTTAAAAACTTTGATTTCGAAGCAAGGTTTGTAGTAACTAGTTTTGATTTTAGCATGCTACCAAAGAGAAGTGAACTTCTTGGACCATTCCCTGTTACAGGAGCCTATTTTAAAGGTAATAAGCAAGTACAAGATTTAATAGGAAGAACTAAACCTGGTGATAAGATATTTATTGAAGAAATTAGGGCCAGAGGTCCTGATGGAAGAACCAGAAAGTTGAATTCCATTACGTTGACATTACTATAGTAATAGTATTGTCATGTTGAAACAAATTGATTATATTTAACGTTCATAAGCAAATTGTACAAGGATGATGAGTATCCTCAGACTATACAGAATTGCGGCCTCTACAGCACTAGTATTTGCTAGTAGTTTGGCCTTTGCCCAAAATACTTCAGTAACTGACATTCATTCTCAGTTTGATCCAAACAACGGAGTGAATGACACTTGGCAGCCTTCATTGGTGCCAGATGGAGCATATGATAGGGTGCCTCATATTAATAAGATATTAGATTGGCAACCTCTTAGGGAGGCTGATGTTATGTGGAAAAAACGCGTATGGCGCGAGATTGACACACGACAAAAGCAAAACATGGCATTTATCTTTCCTGGTGATGAGTACACTGGTGGTGGATTCTTTATCGAGATTGTACTTGATGCTGTAAAAAAAGGTAAAATAAAAGCATATTCTAATATAGATGATCGTTTTGCTAATGCGTTGACTAAGGATCAAATATTGGAACTACTTATAGGAAAACCAGATACAGTTTATATAGATGATCCGGTAACCGGGGAAACTACAATGGTTATTACTAGTCGTGAATTCGATCCTAGTAAAGTTACCAAGTATCGTCTTAAAGAAGACTGGATGTTTGATAGAAACCTTGGTAGAATGGTTGTTAGAATAATAGGTATAGCACCTATAATTGACATCTATAATGATAACGGTACGTTCCGAGGTTCTCAAGCAGTATTCTGGTTATATTATCCTGAAATGCGTCCTATGTTGGCTCAGTATGAGGTGTTTAATCCTGAGAATGATGTTGCACGTATGACTTGGGATGACTATTTTGAAGGACGCTTCTTTGATAGTAGAATTATCAAAACAAGCAATCCATTCGATATGAGTTACAAAGACAGAAGCCAATATATGTCTGATTTGAATGCTCTGTACGAAGGTCAACAAGCAGCTCAAAGCTTGTTTAATAAAGAACATGATATGTGGGTATATTAATTATCCCTTATAAATAAGACTAAGCCGCTTCAGTTTTGGAGCGGCTTTTTATTTTATAAATATTGCAAGAATACTTTTATCGTCTATTTTTGCACGAATTTGAATATTCAGTATTAATGAGTGATCAGAACAAGCCAAGATTAGAAGTATGCTTTTCCCCAGCTTTATTGAACTTATATGACACTACAGGTAGTACTGTAGTTATTATTGATGTTTTTAGAGCTACTTCTACTATAGCTGCGGCTCTGCATAATGGTGCTAAAGAAGTGATACCCGTTGCTTCTGTCGCTGAATGTATTGAAATTGGAGAGCATACACCTAATAGTATTACAGCTGGTGAGAGAAATGGTCAGGTGGTTGAAGGTTTGCAGTATGGAAACTCTCCAAGTGCTTATCCCCGCAAGTTTGTTGAAGGAAAGTCACTAGTACTAACAACTACAAACGGCACGAAGCTGCTACATATGGTAGAGTGTGCTAATGAAATAGTAACAGGCTCATTCCTTAATTTATCAGCAGTAGTTGATCATTTAAGGGCTAGTGATAAAAATGTATTGTTAGCATGCGCTGCATGGAAAGATAGATTCAACCTTGAGGATGCATTATTTGCTGGTGCAGTTGCTAGTCAAATCAAAGATAATTTTAATTGCAACTGTGACAGCTTGAGAGCGGCTGTAAGCTTATTCGAACAAACAAAAGGTGCTCCTCTAATATCTTATTTAGAGGATAGTGCTCACTATAAGAGGCTTTCAGCTTTTGGTCTGGAAAAAGACATGGAATATTGCGCTACACCAGACTTACACCCTGTTTTACCAAAGCTTGTAGGCGATAAATTAATAGCCGTTTAAGAAAGGGTTTGTTCGCCTTTCAACATCGATGGTAGTAGATGGGCCATGACCGGAATATACTGTTACATCATCTTCAAGTGTTAATAGGTGTTGGTTAATGCTATTTATTAGTGTAGGATGGTCTCCACCAGGAAGATCCGTTCTACCTATACTGCCAGCAAATAGTACATCTCCGCTTATCACCCAATTGTTCTCTTTAGAGTAGAATGATACACTCCCAGGGGAATGTCCGGGAGTTAATTTGACCTCTAATGTATCTTCTCCTAGTATCAATGGCTTGGTCTCATCAATATAGCTTGATACTTCTGGTGCTTTAGGGAAATTGAAACCGAATAGCATAGCTGACCCCGCAGCTCCTTGAAGAACGGGTGTGTCTAGTTTATGTATCTGAAATGGTATTTTGTATTTTTCTGAAAGGTAGCTAACTCCAAATATGTGATCAATGTGCGTATGTGTATTGATAATAGCTTGTGGTACTAACTCATGTTGCTTGATATAGTTATCAATAATACTAGTTTCATCGCTATTATACATGCCAGGGTCAATAAACCAGCATTGTTTATTGTCATTATACAGGATATAAGTATTTTCTTGAAAAGGATTAAAAGTAAATGACTCTATATATAGCATCTCCTAAGCTTTTTTCATTAATTTAGATACAAACTTATAGTATAAAATATAGCTTTGGAAGAAGCTTAATAAAAATAATTGTAACTACGCTCAATATATTATGAAGATATTTAAGGCAAAAGGTTTTGCTTTTAGCTCTATATTGCTTTTAGCCCTTATGTTAGTTTCCTTCTCGCTTGAGGCTCAGACCAATTTGGAAATATATGGCCAAAATAGAATTCAGTATCGTAAGTTCAAATGGAAGTATTATGATACCAAGCACTTTAGAATATACCATTATGATAGAGCAGGTAGAGAGCTTGCAGAATATGTAGCAGAGCAGGTAGAGAATGATATAGCTGTAATAGAAAGCAAAATGGGTGGTTCATTCCCTAAGCGCTTTAATATTATCCTTTACAATTCATTTGATGAATATCGCCAAACAAATGTTGGTAGAAAAAACGAGTCTCAACTACGTGACATTCCTGCTGGAACTGTAAATTTAGTAGGAGATAAGCTTGTAGTATATTTTACAGGTGAACATAAAGACTTAAGGCGACAAACCCGAGCTGGTATGTCAAGAGTCATTATGGAGAAAATGCTGTTTGGTGACAGTTTTAGAGATGTTGTTAGAAATGCTGTATTAGCCACTTTGCCTGATTGGACAGTATATGGATTCATATCTTATATAGTAGACGGGTGGGATACAAAAGCTAATAGTGATTGGAAGGGGATGGTTGAAATGTATCCTAATAAAGGTTTTCATGACCTTTCTGAGAAAAATCCAGAGCTTGCAGGTAAGGCATTTTGGAAGTATATATCTGATAGATATGGAGAAAACAATATGAAGAATATGGTTTATACTATTCAGCTTAAGAGTAGTTTAAATCAGGGCTTACAATCTACTATGGGTATGAAGGCTAAAGAAGCCTATGACTCTGTAATGACATTTTATAGGAACATGTATGCGCTTGATGAGCAGATAAGGCAAAAGCCAGATAGTACAACAGCGCTTATAGAAATAGATGTGCCGGATGATGGTACTGTGCTAAGAGATATAAGAGTAGCCCCAAGAGGTGCAGATGTAGCATACGTGACGTGGAAACATGGTGAATACAAGGTCTATATACAGAAAACAAAACAACAGCAGACAAAAGCTGTTGTTTTAAGAGGTGGTTTTAAAGACTTTAATGAAACTCCAGACCAAGATTACCCACTAATTACATGGTCTAATAATGGATATAAACTAGCCATATTATATAGAGTAGGCTTGGAGACAAGGTTACGAATATACAACTCACTGAAAGCAGTTGTAGAGAATTATGTTATACCTCCTAATAGATTCGATAGGGTGCTAAGTATGACCTTTATGGAAGATGATGGTAAACTAATATTCTCTGCGATAAAAAAAGGTAATACAGACCTCTATGAGTTTAAGATAAGAGGAAAGAGGATGACAAATATTACAGATGATGCATGGGATGACGTAGAGCCATGGTATGTAAGCGGAGGTACACGCAGAGGTGTTTTATTCTTATCTAATAGACCTAAACCGAACATTGATGTATCAATGGGAGTAAATGAGCTACCTACCGGCCCCATGAATGTGTTCTTCTACAACACTACTACTGAAAGCAAAGAGTTGATTCAAATGTCTCGTATAGAAAAAGGAGACGCCAGACAGCCGATACAATACGGTAGTGAAAACTATGCTTATCTACATGACGAGAATGGTATACAAAACCAGTATATCATATTAATGAATAGGGGAGTTGGGAATAAAGATTCTGCTTTCTCAGTACCAGTAACTAATTTTCAAAGTAATATCATTAATCATCAATATAATGCAGCTACTAATAAAATAGCAAATGTGATAAGGGTTGGAGGTAAGTATAAAGTGTATTTTGAACCAGTAAAAGTACCGACCTCTAATTCACCTAAAATAGAGTTGCCAAAAACAATACTTTCTAAGTCAGAATCAAAAAAAGGAGCATCTGTACTAAATAACCAACAAACTAAATCAAAACCGATTTTAAAGAAAGGCAATGTTTTTCAGTCCCAGTTTGAAGATGACGATGATAGTAATAATGATAGTAAAATTGCAAACGTAGACATAGCAGATAAAAAGGTAGATGACAACATAGGGTTAGATAAAAAAAATCAGGTAGATAGCTCATTTGTAAATATGAGGTCGTATAAATATAGACTGTCATTCCAGCCTGACTTTTTCTCTGTGAAACTTGATAATAGTATTTTATTCAATAGATACCAGCCGGCAGCACTTAATGGTAATAGTTTCTACAACCCACCTCTTGGAGGGCTAATATCAGTGAGTTTAGATGATGTACTAGAAGATCACAGAGTGACTGGTGGCTTCCGAGTACCAATAAGCTTTGATGGAACCAACTATTTTTTACAATATGAAAACTTCAAAACAAGAGTAGATTGGTCTGTATTGTATTTAAGGTCTCATTCTAGAAGGCAGTATAACGTAGCATATTTTGATCAGAATGGATCTTTTGTTGACACAAATGTTCAAACTGGTAAAGTTGTATCGAATATAGTAACAGGTACTGCTAGCTATCCATTTAGCAGAAGAAGTAGTCTTCGTTTGCATTTAGGTTTTAGAAATGATCGTTTGACCTTTAAAGCAGAAGATACACTTAGTTTGTCTTTTGATCCTGAGCAGAGAAATAACAACTGGGTTATAAGCAGGGCAGAGTACGTATTTGATAATACGATAAACCCTATAACTAATATATGGAATGGTACTCGCTATAAAATATATGGAGAATATTTTTATGGACTCAATAGTAAAGGGGGCTTTTATAACATTGGTACTGATATCAGGTATTATAAAAAGATATACAAGAATTGCATTTGGGCTTTCAGAACAGCAGCGGCTCACTCAAGAGGGAATCAAAAAGTATTGTATTTCTTAGGTGGTGTTGACAATTGGCTGAATGCAGAGTATAATTCTTATACTCCTATTAGAAACACAGAAGAGTATGCATTCCAAACTGTTGCAAATAATATGCGAGGTTATGCGCGTAATACTTGGAATGGTAATACGTTTGCACTAATAAATACTGAAGTAAGACTACCTGTCGTTACAACATTTGCTAAAAAGCCTATCCAGTCAGGAATTTTGAGAAGCCTTCAGGCTGTGGCGTTTTTTGATGTTGGTTCTGCTTGGATGGGATTATGGCCTAGCGATGAAAATGTAGCTAACAATATAACTGTTATGGATCCGAATCATCCACCTACAACACCAGTTACTTTAATTATAGACGATAAGAGTAATGGCATTGGTGCTAGCTATGGTCTAGGTGCTAGAACTATGGTATTTGGTTATTTCTTAAGGTTAGACTACGCATTCAATGTGGAAAGAGAGTCGATGCTGCATTTTTCTATTGGTACAGATTTTTAATGAGTATATATCATAATAGTATTATAATTATTTGAAAACAACAGAAATATAAAGAGGCTAAAAGTGAGCATTTAGTACTTTTGTCATTAAACAAGCTATTCTATGAAGTTCTCTAATGAGGTAAAGGTTGGTGTGTTAGTAGCAGCATCATTCCTTATTCTATTCTTTGGGTTCTACTTCTTAAAAGGAGCAGATATCTTCTCAGGAGAGAATGAGTACTATGTTTATTACGACAATGTACAAGGGCTTAAACAATCTGCTGCAGTACAGGTGAAAGGTATGAGTGTTGGTAGGGTTTTAAGCATAGACTATAATAATGGGAAGAAGGTTAAAGTAAATATAGCAGTAAGTAAGAATGTTGACGTTCCTGTAGGTACTACCGCGGAACTTACCTCTGTTAACATCATTGAGCCTAGGGTCATAAAGTTAAACCTCGGAGCGGGCAACGACCTTGTTGAAGACGGAGCTGAATTGCCATCATCTGTTCAAAGTGGTATGTTAGATAACATATCATCTGAGCTTGCACCACTAATATTAGAGGTAAGACATGTTGCTGCATCTTTAGATACGGTGCTTATTGGTCTGGGTGGTATACTAAATGAGAATACTGCGAATGATATTACGAGTATAATTGCATCACTAGATGTTACCATGACCAACCTTTCTGAGCTAGCTAATCAGCTAAATGGTGAGAGTAAGAACTTGGCGTCTATCATCCAGAATACTAATAGCATAACATCTAACCTTGCTAAGAACAACGAGAATATTACAAATATCATTCAGAATGCAGAGGCTACTACTAAACAATTAGCAAATGCCCCGATAGAGAAAACAGTTCAAGATCTGCAGTCTACTATATCAGATTTACAAGCGGTTGTTAGTAAGCTGAACGGAACGCAAGGTTCGTTGGGTATGATGGTGAACGACAAAGAGCTGTATACAAACCTTACACAAACGATGGAGTCGCTGAATACATTGATCGAAGACATCAATGCACACCCTTCTCGCTATATCAATGTTACCATATTTGGTAAGAAGCAAAAAGATAAAGACAAATAACTGATCATTGCTCACTAACGTGATAAAGAGCTTTTTCATAAGCATAAAGATGCAAGCCTTAATGGCTTGCATGTTGCTATTGTCCCTATACAGTAGTGCCCAGCAAAAGCCTAAAAGCGACACCTCTAGTAAGGTGAACGTAGATATAGTATATGCAGACTATGCAGAATACGTACAAACAGATACAAACTCATTCAATAAGTTAGTAGGAGATGTTCAACTGAAGCAAGGAGACAGCAAGATGTATTGCGATAGTGCCTACCTGAATATAGAGACGAATAATGTAGAGGCATTTGGAGATGTAGTTATAGTGCAGCCTGATGGCACACGTGTAACTGGAGACTATTTGCGCTATATAGGCAATAAAAAACTTGCCTATATGATAGGTAGTGTAAACCTTACGGACGGTAAGGATAATCTATGGGCAGACCAAGTAGTATACGATATGACCACTAAGGTTGGTACCTATTCAAATGGAGGTACTCTGCAAACAGGTACCACAACTTTGTCTAGTGATCAAGGTGTTTATAACCTAAGGTCTAAAGATGCACGGTTTACACAAAATGTACTAGTCTATGATCCTGAGTATGAAATATCTTCTATGGATATGGGATATAATACCCAGACCAAGATAGTAGTATTCTATGCTCACTCAATTGTTACCAGCGATAAGTCTGTATTGATAACAACATGCGGCACATATGATACCGAGAAAGAAATAGCACATTTCCCTTGCCGTTCTTCCTCACAAACAGAAGAGCAGTATATAGAGTCAGATTCTTCTTACTACGATAGAGGGAAAGGCGTAGGCTTAGCCGTAGGTAACGTTATAGCAATAGATACGGTACAGAAGTCAACACTCTATTGTGGCAGAGCAGATATAGATGAAAATGCTGAAACGATGCTGGCAAGTATAAAGCCAGTGCTGAAGAAGATGAATGGTGATGATAGCTTGTTTATAAGAGCAGATACTTTCTTCTCTGCTCCTATAGCCAAGGATGTTGACTCAATAGAAGTGGTAAAAGTAGTAGGTAAGGGAAAGAAGAAAAAAGAGGTGGTACAGATGGTTGCTGATACTACTCAAGTAGATACTGTAGATACACGCTATTTTACTTGCTATCACAATGTTATGATATTCTCTGACTCGCTGCAAGGACGCTGCGATAGCCTTGTGTATACAGATGTGGATTCTGTGATGCGCTTGATATATACCCCTGTATTATGGTCTAGAAAAAGCCAGATAACAGGTGATACTATACTGCTGTATATGGATAGTAGTAACCTGAAAAAAATGTACGTGCCTAGCAAGTCTTTTGTAGTATCACAGTCAGGACCGGAGAAAGCACAGCTATTCGACCAGATACAAGGAAAAACACTTACAGGTTTCTTTCATAATGGGGTGATAGATGAGATAGTTGTAAAACCAAATGCCGAAACTATTTACTATTCTAAAGATGATAATGATGCCTACATAGGAGTAAATGAAGCATCTAGTGCAAGGCTTAGGATAGTATTCAAAGATGAGCAGATAGACTTCATTCTGTTCGAGCAGGATGTACAGCAGAAAATGACCCCTCTATTAGAGGCCGACCTGGCTAATATGAAGCTCAAACGGTTCATCTGGCTAGATGAGAAAAGACCACGTAGCTTACAAGAGCTTTTTGAATAATATTTGCACGATTAGGAAAATGATATATTTTTGCACCCACAATGATGATGAAAAAGCTATACAAGACTAAGAAATGCATTACCAACGGGTAAGCCAAGATAGTCGTGTGTAGAAAAACATACTTTAAGACAAGGCTTACCGATCGGTAAGCCTTGTTTGTTATATAACACAGTGTAATTATGCAAGTTTACAAATTCGGTGGAGCATCTATTGCTACACCAGAGAGAATGCAGGCATTATTGCCTATTATTCAAGAGACAACTCATCCTATACTAATGGTGGTATCTGCGTTGGGTAAAACTACAAACGCTTTAGAAGCAATAATTGAGACTGCTTGTAAGGATAAAAAAGAGGATGCCCATAAGCTGGCAAAAGAGTTAGAAGCAAAGCATATAGCATACGCAACAGAGCTGTTGAAGGGTGAAAGTCTGAAGGAAGCTACGAAGCAAATGAACGTGTTCTTTACAGAGCTACAGTGGGGAATAGATGATGCTTCGGCAGATAAGTTCGATTATACATACGACCAAATAATTTGTGTAGGTGAATTGCTATCTACTACTATATTCAATCAATACTTGAATCAAGAAGGACTAAACTTTGCTTGGGTTGATGTACGAGATGTGATAAGAACCAACGATACTTATCGCGATGCAAAGGTAGACCTGGCGTATTCAAAACAACAATGTGATGCTACCGTAGCACCATTGCTGGAAGAGGGCAAGAGTGTGATAACGCAAGGTTTTATCGGTGCTACTTCTGACAATGCTACAGCTTCTCTTGGTAGAGAAGGGTCTGATTACTCAGCAGCACTATTAGCTACTATGACCGATGCAGATAGCGTGACGATATGGAAGGATGTTGAAGGTTTGAAGAATGCGGATCCAAAACAATTTTCTGATACGGTGAAGATAGAAGCTATTAGTTATCATGAGATGATCGAGATGGCCTACTATGGAGCACAAGTTGTTCACCCTAAAACTATTAAGCCTTTACAGAACAATAGCATTCCGTTATACGTAAAGTGTTTCTTAGATAAAGAACTGAAAGGTACCATTATTACAAGCGAAGTGAGTAATCTATTCTACCCGCCATTGATAGTACTGAAGAAGAACCAGCTATTGATACAACTTACAGCAAGAGATTTCTCATTCATCACAGAGGATAAGCTAAGCGAACTGTATGGTATCTTCCACAAGATGAACGTACAGGTGAACCTGATACAAAATGCTGCAATTAGTTTCATTGCATGTATAGACCATAGAGAGAGAAAACTACCTGAACTTTTAGCAGAGCTGAAGAAGAACTATAAAGTGTTTGATAATGAAGGGGTGAGCCTGTTAACAATAAGGCACTATACTCCTGAAGTATTGGCAAACCTTACCAAGGGCAAACATATATTGCTAGAGCAAAAAACAAGAGAGACCGTTCAGCTGGTCATGAAATAATAAAAGCCCCGAAAGGGGCTTTTATATTATAGCTCAGTTAGTAGTAAGCCTACTACATTATTTTCTTTCCTTTCATTGCATCTTTCACGGCAACATCCATTACGCGCTCAGCAAAAGGTCTGGTAACATCGTTAAGCTGTTCCGTCTCTTTTTGTATCGCATCTTTATCTTTAGCAGTAATAGCTTGTCTTAATGCGTGTATCTGATTTAGTGTAAGTGTTTGCTCCTCTTCGCTAAGGTATTGCTCATGCTTTTTTATGAAGCTTTCAGTGGTGTCTATCATCTGCTCAGCTTCTGTTGTTGCTTCAACCAGTGCTCTGGTCGTCATGTCTTCTTTAGCATGAGTAAGAGAGTCCATCAACATTTGTTCTACTTGCTCGTCGGTAAGTCCGTATTGAGGTTTTACTTCAATACTTTGCGCCACACCACTCCTCAGTTCCGTAGCGCTCACCTTTAAGATGCCGTCGGCATCTATCAAAAAGGTTACCTCCACTTTAGGCAGTCCGGCAGGCATAGCGGGTATGCCTGTCAAGTTGAATTCAGCAAGCTTTCTATTATCCTTCACCAAGTCGCGCTCCCCTTGATATACGGAGATACGCATACCGCTTTGCCCGTCTTTATGTGTGGTATATTGTCGGCCTACTTTGGTTGGTATTTTAGAGTTACGTGGTATCAATACGTCCATTAGTCCGCCCATGGTTTCCAAGCCAAGACTTAGTGGTGTGACATCAAGTAGTAGCATGTCCGTATTATTACCGGCAAGTATATCTGCTTGTACAGCAGCTCCAAGAGCCACCACCTCGTCAGGGTTCAGTTCGTCATGTACATCCTTACCAAAGAACTCTTTGATACACTCTTTTACATAAGGTACTCTTGTAGAACCGCCAACCATCACCACAGCATCAATATCACTATTTTTAAGCTCTGCATCTTTAAGTGCGCCCTTACAAGCGTTTATTGTTCTATCTATTAATCCTTGTATTAGTTCGTTGAAGACCCCTTTGTATAGCACTACTTGTTTGCCATCAATAGTACCTTCAAAGCTGTCATTACTAGTAAGATGCTTTTTAGCTTCTTCGGCAAGTACACGTAGCTCTTGCACTAAGGTCTTATTATCAGCTACATCGTTATTTAGCCCTAGCTCTGCTATCCAATACTCTACAATGGCTCTATCCATATCATCGCCACCAAGGTAGGTGTCACCGTTAGTTGCCAATACTTCAAATATGCCATTCGTTATCTTAAGTATTGATATATCGAATGTACCGCCACCAAGGTCGTATACAGCTATGGTCTTATCTTCATCCGGGCTAACACCCATGCCATAGGCAAGGCTTGCCGCAGTAGGCTCATTTACAATACGTAGTACATCCAGACCTGCCAGTTTGCCGGCATCTCTGGTAGCCTGACGTTGAGCATCATTGAAATAAGCAGGCACCGTAATTACAGCCTTGTTAACTGGTGTTTTAAGTATGTGCTCTGCTCTGTGCTTTAGCTCTTTTAGTATGTAAGATGAAAGCTCGATAGGAGAGTAGAATTTATCGCCTATCTGCACTTTTACAAGCTCATCCGTATCGTTATCCAGCACTTTATAAGCAAAAAGAGCTGTGTGGTCTTTTACGTCATTATAAGACTTACCCATCAGGCGTTTTGCCGAATAGATAGTACGCTCAGGAGCAGCTACAAGGTTTTGTTTAGCCTCATTACCTACCTGCACATTGCCTTCTTTATCAAAGTGTACGATAGAGGGTACTAAGGTCAACCCATCGGTCTCTCTTAGTGCTACCGGCTTTTTGCTGTCTTCTCTCACAATAGCTATAAGACTGTTGGTAGTACCAAGGTCTATACCCACTATTGTTTCTTCTTTTTGTAAACTACCTGTTGCCAGGTTTATCGCTACTTTACCCATTTTTCTGCTATTTCAGGACCACAAAGGTAGCTTTTGTAGGCAGAGTAATAAAGTGTAGATACAACGGACATGTATAAATGATGTTAAAATCATTGTAACTTTATGATTAGTACTACGATATAGCTATTGAATACTGTATTTTAACTATCAAATCTGCTTATGTTACGTAGAGTTATTGCACCGATATTTGTACTGATGACCATATTTGCTTCTTGCGACCTTGATAAGCAGGAAGAAGCAATGAAGTTCAGTAATGAGATAGCTGCAACAAATGATACGCTGGCAATACATAGCAGCAAATGGGCTGAAGAGTTGAAAATAGCTATCAATACATTGGATTTCAGTCAGTTGTCTAAGTATAGAACTAGTCTAGTAAACTACATAGACCGTAAAATAACAGAAGTAGAGCAGATGGAAAATGTAGGAGGCTCAGAGGATATGCAACAAGCTGAGCTTGAATTCCTAAAGTTTGAGAAGAATGTGGTCAATAGTTACTTCTCCGCTTTTGAGCAAATGGATAGCACTACCTCACTTGAGACTATTGAAAATGCATATATGCTTGTAATGCAACAGGGTGAGCAAGAACAGAAAATGCAGCAAAACATGCAACAGCTCCGTGAAGAATACGCTGATAAGAATGATTTCCCTAAACCTATAGAGTAGTAAATAACGATTTTCTACATATACGGCTGAATTACCCACATTTACTGCACAGTTTGCTATATTGGTAGTATTTCTAATGGTTGAAATGTATATTTTTGCTTTCCTCCTAAAATAATATTGCCTTGCGATTAAAGTCTTTAGATATAAAGGGGTTCAAGTCTTTTGCAGACAAGACCCATGTTGAGCTCGACCATCCTATTACAGGTGTGGTAGGGCCGAATGGTTGTGGTAAGTCGAATATCGTAGATGCGATACGATGGGTCATTGGTGAGCATAAAATAAGGTCGCTACGTTCTGATAGTTTGGACGACCTTATATTCAACGGCTCACGTTCGCGAAATGCTGCTGGTATGGCAGAGGTATCGCTAACGTTTGAGAATACGAGAAACCTACTACCTACAGAGTTTACTACTGTAACGATAACACGTAAATTCTATAAAAGTGGTGAGAGCGAATATCGCTTGAATGACGTAGCGTGTCGCCTTAAGGACATCCATAATCTATTCTTAGATACTGGTGTTAGTAATGACTCTTATGCCATCATCGAGTTAGGCATGGTAGACGACATTATTAAGGATAAGGATAACTCGCGTAGAAGAATGCTGGAGCAAGCAGCGGGTATCTCCATCTATAAGACGAGGAAGAAAGAGGCTACTTTAAAACTTAATGCTACAGAGCAAGACCTTTCGCGTATAGAAGACCTGTTGTTTGAGATAGGTAATAACCTTCGTACGCTGGAAAGCCAAGCCAAGAAGGCAGAACGTTATTATCAGATAAAGAAAGACTACAAAGAAATAAGTGTAGAGCTGGCCAAAGCCTCTCTTGAACACTTTAATGACCAGTATAAAGAGCTGAACGACCAGCAAGCAACAGAAGTAGATAAGAAGACGGAGTTAGAGGCTATTATCAATAAGGAGTCTGCAACTATTGAGCAAGAAAAAGTACAGCTTGTATCGAAAGAGCAAGAGCTAAATAGCTTACAGAAAGAGTTCAATGAGCTAGTAGGTAAAATTCGTCAGCTAGAAAGTGATAAGCGACTAGCTTCTCAAAAGATAGACCATCTTAGAGAAAGGGAAAAGAGCCTCAACGATTTCCTTACCGGAGCAGACGACCAATTGAGTAGCTTGTCTGACTCCATACAGTTCTCTGAAGAACAGATAGGTGAAGAGCAAGAAAAGCTTGAAGGAATAAAGGAAGAGTTAGAAAAACTTCGTGAGCAGGCAGACCAAAAAAGAGCCTCTTTTGATGAGAAAAAGCAAGCATTGGAAGTCTTGCGAGCTGAGTATCAACAAAAGCAGAGAGAGCAGTTCGATGCTGAAAAGAAGGTTGCTATTGCGGATACTTCTGTTATGAATATTCAGCGTAGTATCCATCAATTGCAGGAAGAGACCAGCCAGCGTAATACACAGATAACACAGCTTACTGATGAACAGAAAGATGCAGAAGAGCAGCTGGGTGATAAGAAGGAAGAGCTACAAGAGCTGATAGAAAAGCATGAAGAAGTAAAGGGTAAGATATTGCAAAGCCAAGAACAAGTAGAGACGCTTAGGTCTGAACTTGTGGAGGCGAATAGAAAACTAGATTCCAGGTCTAACGAGCATGACCTTCTGAAGTCGCTTGTTGAAAGTCTGGAAGGTTATCCTGATAGTATCAAGTTTTTGAGCAAGCATAAGGACTGGGGTAAGGATGCTCCACTATTGTCTGATGTGTTTGTGGTGAAGAACGAGTACCGTACTGCATTAGAAAATCTACTGGATAGCTACTTGAACTATTATCTGGTAAATAATGTAGATGATGCGAAGACTGCCATTCAACTATTGGATGAGAATAAGAAAGGTAAAGCCAATTTCTTTATACTAGACCAATTCAATAACTACCAAGCAAAAGACCATCAAGCACCTACAGGTAATGTAGTGCCGGCATTAAGTGTTGTTACTGTTGACGAGCAGCATAAGCAGTTAGCACAACATCTACTAGGTCATGTGTACATTGCTGAAGACGATGCTGAACTTACAGGCACCGCTTTAGATAATGGTTGTGTACTTGTGGCTAAAAATGGTAAGCAGGTAAGAGGTAAGTATACATTTGGTGGTGGTTCTGTCGGGCTATTTGAAGGTAATAAAATAGGGCGTGCTAAGAACCTTGAGCGTCTTGCTAAAGAGATAGCAGAACTTACGGAGAAGACCGCAACGCTTAAGCAAGAGATAGCTGATACTCAAACATTGATAACAGGCTTCAACCAAGAGCTGAATGATAGAGCTATTGAGCAAACGAAGCAAGACATCAACCAGTTGCAAAATAAGTTGGTAAACCTTGAGGATAAGGTTAAGAACTATCAACATTTAAATAGCACGGGTGATGAACGCTTAGCAGGTTTGCAAGAGCAGCTTGCTGATACACAAGACGATATTAGCGATACGCGTACAGCGCTAGACGATATAAACGAAAGCCTTGAGTCTGCAAATGAGCGTATATCTGTTGCAGAAGATGAATTCAGGTCTGTAGAAGACGATTTTAATAGGTCTAGAGAGCAATTCAATAATCAGAATATACAGTTCACTAGACAGCAGAGTAAGATAGATAGCCTGAAGCAGGAGCTGAGTTTCCGTACCAAGCAGTTGAGTGACTTGCAACAGCAGATAAAAACAAATACGGAACAGTTGCAACAAACTTCTGAAGAATTACAGTCTACAGAAGGAGTACTGAACAGTGATGATACGGAACTATATGACCTGATGAAGAAGAAGGAAGCTGATGAAGCTACCTTGAACGAGAAGGATAGATTGTATTATCAGACAAGGAATGAGCTGTCAGAAAAAGAAGGCAAACTAAACCAAAAGCGTAGAGAGAAAGAGCAGGTAGAAACATTGCTAACCAGCATAAAGGATAAGCTTAGTGAAATGAAACTACAATTGGCCGGCATGAAGGAAAGGCTAAGTGTAGAGTTCAAAGTGAACCTTGATGAAGTACTGGATGATGACCGCACTACAGAACTAACTGTAGACGAGCTTAATGCCGAAGCAGAACGTTTGAAACGTCGCCTTGAAAATATGGGTGAAGTGAACCCAACAGCTATTGAGGCGTTTACGGAAATGAAAGTAAGGCATGACTTTATAGTAGAGCAGAAGAACGACCTTGTAGATGCTAAACAGACATTGATGTCTACTATTGAAGAAGTAGAAAATACTGCAAATGCTAAGTTTAAAGATACATTTGAGAAAGTACGCGAGAACTTTATTACAGTATTCAAAGCATTGTTTACAGAGGAAGATAAGTGTGACCTAAGACTTACAGACCCGGAGAATGTAGCGGATAGTGGTATTGAGATATATGCTCAGCCTAAGGGTAAAAGGCCAAGCACGCTTACGCAGCTATCGGGTGGGGAGAAGACACTTACCTCTACAGCATTCTTGTTCGCAATTTATCTGATAAAGCCTGCACCGTTCTGTATCCTTGATGAGGTAGATGCACCTCTTGATGATGCTAACGTAGGCAAGTTTACACAGATGATACGTCAGTTCAGCGACAACTCACAGTTCATCTTGGTGACACACAATAAGCAGACCATGGCATCAGTAGACGTTATCTATGGTGTGACGATGCAAGAGCCTGGTGTGAGTAAGTTAGTGCCTGTTGATTTTAGAAGTCTTAGCGAAAACTAACCACTAGTTAAATATTTAAATAAAGCGGCGTACAGGTATCTGTGCGCCGTTCTTTATTCCGTTAAAGTTCTCTAAACATCTACACTTCAAAGAACTTTCTTAAGCTGATAGCCTTACATTTATATAGTAGTTTTTACCAAATGTCGTCTACTATGAATAATACCTTTAAGCTTTCTGCTCTTATTATTTGCACTCTGTTAAGTGCAAGTGCAAATGCCCAACAGTACCAAGTATCGGGAACAATTGAGAATAAAGATGGTCAGAGTATAGTGGCTGTTAATGTCTCATTACTTAACCATTCAGATTCTAGCTGGGTGCAAACTGCCTTATCTAAAGATCATGGTGCTTATACATTTGAAAAGGTAGAGGCGGGTAAATATTTAGTAGCTACTAATGCTATAGGCTATAAGCCTATGTATAAAGACCTAACCGTTTTAGGGGATGTAAGTGATCTCAAGATAGTATTAGAAACACAAAGCAATAACCTAGACCAAGTAGTGGTAAGGACTAGAAGGAATATTATAAGAACTGAGCTTGGTAAAACAATATTGGATATTGGTGATAACGCTAAGCAAGGCAAGAATGTGCTAGATATATTGCGAGAGTTGCCGGGTGTAGAGGTCAGCCCAACGGGTAGTGTATCAATACAAGGCAAAACAGGCTTAGTAGTACTGATAAATGATAAGCCTACCTACTTAGAAGGAGAAGAGCTTACCACATATTTAAGAGGTGTATCGGCAGCAGATATAAAGAATATAGAATTGATGACACAGCCATCTGCTAAGTATGATGCGGAAGGTAATGTCGGTCTCATCAATATCAACATGACCAGAAAGAAAAAACAGGGATGGAGTGGTAATATGATGGCCAGACATTCGCAGAGTAACTATGGGGTGTCTGCATCAAACGCCACTATCAACTATAAGAGGAATAATGTGACGGTATATGCTTCTCCCGGTACTTATTTTGGGCAAAACTCGTTGTTGAGGCTAACTAAGGTTACATCAAAAGACCCCACTACTGGCGTGGTAAATACAATAGTGGATGAAGATGCTTTTATGAAAGAGACCTATGATGATTATAACCTGAAGCTAGGTACAGATATAGACCTGAACGATAAGACTTCTTTTGGTGGTTATGTAAAAGGTGTATATCATACTAATAGTGAAGTAGACCAGACCAAGACCTTGATAGTGGATAATATCAATGATAATAGAACAGTAAATATTGCTAATGGTAATACAGGAGATACTAGAACTCTATGGTATGGCAACGCTTATCTAGGCCATAAGTTATCAGATGGTCATAAGCTGTCTTCTCAGTTAGACTTTTTCAGGACGGATAAGGACATCTACCAAAGAATAGCCACTACAAACCATGATAAGTATGGTAGTCCATTACCCGATAGGGTATTGCTGCAAAATGATATTCCAACACTCTCCGACCTGTATAGTGCAAAGGTAGATTATACAGGGAGTGTAGGTAAGTATGAGCTAGAGGCTGGTGTCAAAAGCAGTTACGTATGGATAGAAGATGAGAATATATTCTATGCAAGTAAGGATGGCAAAATGCAATATGACAGCAGTATCAGTAATCACTTTGTATACAATGAAAGTATAAGTGCTGCATATATTTCAGGCTCAAGAATATATGGCAAATGGCAAGCAAAAGCAGGTGTAAGAGCAGAGCAGTCTTATATAAAAGGTAAGGAGTATGTACAGGGTAGTAGCTTCACTAGAGATCGTTTGTCATTCTTCCCTTCATTGTTCGTCAATTATAAACTAGATAGTAATAACACTGTAGAGCTGAATTATGGTAGAAGGGTCAAGCGTCCGTTCTACCGAGAGCTAAATCCTTTTAGAAGGTTTGAATCTCAGTATAGATATACTAGTGGCAATCCATATTTGCAACCGCAATATGCACACAACTTTGAGCTAAAACATAATTATAAAAACAGGTTGATAAGTACTGCTACCTACAACTATACCTCTAACCTTTTTACCAGTGTTTTGGATTATAATGAGCAGACCAAAGTAAGTAACTACTCTACTACCAATAATGGGCATAACCAATCAGTAGACCTTTCTATGTATCTGAATCTACCTATAATTGAAGAGTGGTTATTGGTAAGCACAGGTAGAGGTTGGTATGTAGATAACTATAGTAGAGATGAAAGGAATAAAGGATGGGGTTATAGCTTAAGTGTGGATAGTCAATTAACATTCAATAAAGGGTGGTATGCAAATGTACAGGTAGGCTATACTAGCCGTATCAAACAGAATACAGCAAGTGATGTAGCACCATCAGTTTGGTCGTCGGCTAATGTATCTAAGAGAATGTTCAACGACTCAGGTACGCTTAAGTTTTCGCTTAATGACCCGTTCAATGTATATAGATATAGACCAACGGTTATGTCTGGCAACTCTGTAAGTGAGGCGAGTTATGCTTTTAGTTCATCTTCAGCTATACTTAGCTTTACATACAACTTTGGGAAGAATGATAGAAAAAGTAGGAGTACAAGTACAGATGAGCTGAATAGAATGTAGTTAAACCGTTTTAGAAGAGTCGCGAGTGATGAAGTACTGCTTCTCTCCTTCTTGAAGGAGTACTCTTACACTACGTAATCCACTTTCATCAAAATCTAGCAAAGCTTGTACAGGTTCACCTTCGGTAGGCTTATACACATATTCAAGGCCGTCTATCAATATGGTTTTGCTACCTATGATGATAGAACCATTAGTTACGTCTTGTAATACATGCTCTGTGCCATCAGATAGAAAAGAGATAGTTTGTGTGCGGTCGTAAGAATAGGTTTTACCGCCACGACTTAGCATCCTGTATAATAATACAGCAAGTACAGCAGCAATTATTAATAATATCGGACGTAGTAGCATGTTGTGAGTTAGTAATTGAAAGGTATATCCATTTTTTTAAAGATACAACCGTTACCAAGCACAAAATAACAACATTGCTGGCTGAAAAAACAGATATTTTTCAAGAAGGTGTGAATAATAGGGTGTTTGGAGCATGTGCTACAAAAAATAAACCCGATAAGTAATGGCTTACGCTACTCATCGGGTTTGCGTGTTTGTTTTATAGCTTATTGCTTTATAAGTATGTGTTTAGATATAGATTTCTCACCGCTAGCTTGCAGTTTAATAATATAATTACCGCTCGGTAAGTTGGATACGTCTATCTGCTTGATGTTGTTACCTGTTTTGCTGAATGCAAGTTGTCCCATCATATTGTACAGTTGGACATGGTCAATAGCTTTACTGTACTGTATGTTTACCTCGTTCTGTGCGGGTTGAGGGAAAACCGATAGCTCTTCATCACGAGATGTATGAGCAAAAACATTAGTTCCTTGGTAGTTTATCAGTTTACTTCTCTGGTTCTCAAGTACTACACGCATGTGCGTAGCCTGTCCTTTGGTGAATAATGATTGGCACTTATCATTTGAGTAATCCATATAGTTCTCCCACATATCAGGCAGGTCATTAGTTGTTGATACACAAGTATTCTGTGTTGAAGAAGGGCAGCTCACTTGCATTGCAGACTGTTGACCCTGAGGAGGAGTATCTGCTATACCATCATCTCCCGCCGCAGTACATGCTTTAGACGTGCCTTGTGCATCTCCTGAAATATGTCTTAGGCCCAAGTAGTGTCCTATTTCGTGTACCAATGTACGTCCTGCTATAGCTAGTCCATTCAGGTCGCTAGCGTGAGGATTATTATTCCCAAGAGCTTGATATTGTATCACAACACCATCTGTAAGTATGGTCCAGTCTTGATTTCCTGTGCCCATCCAGTTCGGAGGTAGCGGGTTGGTTGGCGGTGGTGCATAACCTACTAGTACAGGTATGCCATATGTTGAGTCTCCAATGTTACCCACCCATATATTTAGGTACTTATCTGTAGGCCATGGGTCTATACCGCCTTTTGTAGTTTTCTTTATTCGTTCTAAAGAGTTGAACGTAGTGTCATTTATAAAATCACCAAAGTATGTTACATCGGTCTTAGTACGTGTGATCCCTGTAGTAGGGTTGCCGTTAGGGTCTGTTGTTGCTAAGTAGAACTCAATGTATGTATCACTTGCAAAAGGTTGAAATACTGCTCTTAAATTGTTTACATCCTTATGTCTATGCCTGTAAGCATCGTTAAGCACCTGTAGCTGGTTTTGTATCACAGAGTCATCCAAGTTTTGGTCTTGGTTTTTATAGACTATATGAAATACAACAGGTATTCTGTAAACTGTATTAGTTGTTTTTGCGGCGTTAGGACTGTTATGTTGTTGAAAGAGTCCGTTGTAATAATTGGTGAATTTAGGGTATTGGTTATAATGGTTCACTATTTTAGTGTAGCCGCATTTAAGGTTTTGTGCATATAGGCTGCTTGCTACTAGCAATAGTATAATGGTAAGTATATTCCTTTTCATCACTACTGTTTTTGGTTTATAAAAGTGGTTTAACACTCTTATAAATGCCAGTAGTTTTAAAAGGGTTGCCTGAGTATTTAGATTTTTTGAAAGTTGCTTATTTATTACTGATGTGTATCATCTGCCAACACTTTTTCTATCACATCTTTTAGTTGCTCATAAGGTTGAAACCCACGTGCTACAAGAAAATATTGCTCACCCTTTTGTATAACACAACATGGGAAACCTGTTATGCCCGCACCTTTCACCCATTGAAATTCTTGAGCTGTACCATACTTATTTTCTTCAGAGTTCATATCTGTTAAGAACTGAGTAGCATCGATACCAAATTCATTAGCAAGTGAAATATAAGTATCATCACTATTAAGACTTTGACCTTCTACATAGAGCTTCTTTTGTAGGGCATGAGCAAAGTCTACTGACTGCTCGGGTTTTATCTGATTAAAAGTATATATAGCTCTGCACGGAGGTTCTGAGTTGCTTATCTCGGTACCTTCTTTTAGCATGTTTAAGTATGGCTCGCCAAATGTAACCCCTGCGTATTCCTCTACACGCTTATATGCACCAAGTATAAAGTCAGCAGTTGCTGCCACAGGCTGCACAGAAGCACCCGTTACCATACCTCCCGGCTTTACTATGAACTGCATTTTGTCTTTGTATTCTTCCTGAGCTTTGCTGATCACATTGCCAAAGCCGTAGCACCATCCACATAGCGGATCCATTATGTAGATAAACGTAGGTTGTTCCATTACCACAAAGATAAAAGAAAAGCACCCTGAAAAGGGTGCTTCCACTTGAAAAACAAAAAACGAAAATTATAAGGCTTACTTGCCTACTATATCACTCCTCATCGGCCCTAATACAGAAAGAAGCTCTCCCTTCTCCTTTTCAGGTACGTTATAGAAATCTAGTGCTTTTACAAGGTCTCCTACCAGTGCATCAAAGTGTACGTCTTGTATGTTCATCCCTTTGTGCGCAGTTACCATGTCAAGACCTGTATACTCTTCTGGTCCGCCGGATGCTTCTCCTATTTGGTTTACAAGGTTCATCTTCAGGTCATCAACTCTGTTATTTGCAATAGTTTCTGAGAAGAAGCTATTGATAACAGTATCTGTAGCTACATATTCTATGAACTTGTCTACAACAGCTTTAATAGACTCATTACCACCAAGGCGCTCATAAAGCGTTTTTTCCATTGGTGTTGGAGTCGGGTTGTTGTTGTCATCATTCTTACACGAATACATAGTAGCAGATAAGGTCAGCGCTAATGCTGTAAATAAAATGGCTACTTTTTTCATAATAATCTCTACGTTTTTTATGGTTAAAAATTGGTTCTCTATTTCCTGATATTCAATGCATACTTTGCTTTGTAGAAAGCATCCAAATACCCATGTACCGGACATTGAGGTTTGTTGCTTTCTATTACCTTCTTAGAGGCATTGAACCCTTTGTCTTTCAATTGAGACAGAATGTTCTTTTCGCAAGTCTCCTTTTTACTGTAGGTGACGGCGAACATGTGCAAGTTTGGGGAATGAGTAAAGGATGTTACTCCTTCTGTATGGTTCAGTTCGTCAGAGAATGCTTGTATGTCTTGTGCGGTGTAGTTAGCAGGAACGTCTATAGCAGTAATGCCCGTTGGGTTACTCATATATATGCGTTCACCTGCGGTTGGTGGAGTCCAGTTTGCGTAGACAAAGAATGCCAGAAATAGGGTTCCGAATGTTATTGCAGTTTTTTGTAGAAACTTTTTCATAGATACCATATTTGGTGTGTAGTGGTATCTACGACAATACTATGACAGTGGTTTGCTAATTGTCACAAAAATGTTTGTTTTATTTTCGTTTGTACTGTAACTACTTGACTGTTAGTGCTATATGTATTTGTTATCTCTGGCAAGTTTTATAGCATCTGCCTTAGAATGGACGTTTAGTTTGCTATAAATATTCTTAATGTGAGACTTTACAGTTTCTAGGTCGATGAATAACTCTTCAGCAATACGCTTTCTGCTTTTGCCAGTAGCTATTTGTTCTAATATCTCTGTTTCTCTTCTAGTCAGTGGAGATTCCTCATTGCGTTGAAAAGACTCAATGACCATACGTGCGATATTAGCACTCATTGGTCCTCCTCCTGCCATTACCTCTCTTATCGAGTTGATAATTTTATCGTGAGGTGTGTTTTTGGTAAGGTAACCAGAGGCGCCATTGCCAAGCGCACGGAATATTAGCAGATCTTGTTCGTAAACCGTAAGGATAAGTATATATGCTTCAGGAACTAGCTTTTTTAGCTTAGGTATGGCATCTATGCCGGATATACCCGGTAGCTCTACATCCAAAAGGATAACATCAGGGTCGTCCTTTGCTATTTTCTTAGCTGCGCTTTCAAAAGATGGATAACTGCTCACTACACGATAGCCCGACGTATCATTGATAAGGTACTCATAACCTTCTCTAATAGTTTCATCGTCTTCTATAATGCAAACAAGTATATCCAAGTCTCTCATAACATATCTTATTTAATACAAATATCGTGATTTACAAAATAATGCTTATCCCCCTTAACAAGTTATTTTTTCACCTTCTCTTTTAGTTTAAAGTTCAGGCTAATGGTTGTTCCTTTCCCTTCGTGACTATCGACATAGAGCCTGCCATCAATTCTCTTAGCTCTGTTCTGCATATTTTGCAAGCCATTACCTCTTGTTATGGTCTCTATGTCAAAGCCTTTGCCATTATCACTAAATAGTACTTGCAGGTTATCATGCTCTTTAAGTATTGCCTCAAGTTTTACAGTTGTAGCTCCTGCATACTTTAGAGTATTGTTCATCGCTTCTTTAAATATCATGATCAGGTTTCTACTTACATCTAACGGTAGCTTATATTGTTTCCACTTTTCATTAGAGCCTGCAAATATGAAGTTGATATCAGCATCGGAAAATAGCTCACCACCAAAGTCTCTAATGCGGTGTATTATTTCATAAAGATTATCATTAGATGGTTTTAATGACCAAAGAATATCTCTTGTGCCATTATACAGCTCTCCTGCATTCTCCTGTATCTTATCAAGTATACTTAGGGTGTCCGGTGTATGTTCTGTTATCTTCGACCTGAGAACGGTTGTCAGTACGTTTATCCTTGTTAGTTTATTACCTACCTCATCATGAAAGTCTTCAGCAGTACGCTCTCTTACTTTGCTTTGTTCTTCTCGGCGCAAACGCTCTAGCAACGCCAGCCTATTCTCTTTCCTTTTGTTAACGATGTACTGAATGGTAATACCTAATAAAATACACGTTCCGAGTATCAGCATACGGAACCATGATGTTTTATGAAAAGGAGTAACGATTGTAAAAGGATAAGATAGCTCTCTTATGTTACCATTGTTGCTTGTTTGGCATGCTACTTTTAAAGTATAATCTCCCGGAGGCAATGCCGAGTAGGTGACAGAATTAAGTTCCGTCCAGTCAGACCAAGGTGCATCTAAACCTTCTATTCTATATCGGTATCTTATTTGTTCAGGACCACTCATGGTGATACCCTTAAAGGTGAAGGTTATATTGTTCTTCTGATAAGGAAGGTGTAATTGGTAAGGTACATTGTACCATGAGCTTACACTGTCGTAATAACTAGTATCGTTTATGTTGTCTCCAAATAGCTTGATAGATTGTAGTACGATACTAACTGGCTGAGGTTGTGTTATATCGTTGGCAGGGTTGTATATAAGTGCACCTTTAGTAGTACCAAACCATATCTTACCATCAGGCATGTTATATACCGCATTCTGGTTGCTTTCCATACCTTTTATGCCTTTCCCTTTACCATAGAAGTTTATGTAAGGCGTATCGGCTTTCATCGTTATCTCGTGTATCCCAAAACCTGTACCTACCCATATATTCCCATCTTTATCCGCAGTGATGTTGTAGATGAAATCAGATTCTAGCCCCGAGCTTTTATTGATGATCTGAGCTTTTTTGTTGATGAGGTCATAGCAGATAACACCATTATCACTAGTGCCTATCCACAGTTTGCCTCCTTGTTTTAAAAGACATTGCGGCGATGCGCTGTCAGCTGCAGTACCTGTAGTATACGGATAAACATTGTTGTGATGATATAATTTAAGACCATTATAGCCTGTTGCAATAAGTGTGCTGTCCTTACCTAATGTAGCAAAGGCAACAGCAGATGAATTACCTAGTGGTAATATCTGAAACGAGTCATTAGCATATACAGTAGCGCCATTACTAGTTCCTATCCATAGTTTGTTAGTAGCATCTCGGTATAATGAAGTAATGATACTGGAACCAACTACAGAAGGTGAGTACTGTTTGAACTCTCCACCTTTATAATGCCATAGCCCTTTTACATTTGTACCTACCCAAAAGTCGTACTCAGTTTTTACATTAATGGCAGATATGGATAGGTTCCCTTTTATAGGCATTGGCAGCTGCTGCACTACTCCTTTTTCATAGTAGTAAAGTCCGCCTAAATAGGTGCCAAGGTATATCCTGCCTGAAGGTGTTGCTCCTATACTCATTACTTGCTCATAGCCTAATCCTGCTTCTTCATCAAGAATAGAAAAGCTGCCACCCGAAAAGCGATATGCACCTTGCCCGTCTGTACCAAACCATATATTGCCTTCTCTATCTGTAAGGATGTCTGTTACCTGACTGTTCGTAAAGCCATCATCTTTATTGTATGCTGTTAGTACGGAGTCTTTATATTGTAATACTCCGGTCGTACCCATCCATAGGCTGCCTGTACTATCCTCTGATATGTTGAAGAGAAAAGGCCAGCTATTAATGTTAGCACTTTTTACAAATGCTTTGTATATCGTGTCATTGTCTAGATGATATAGACCAGCATTAGTGGTTAGCCATATTGTTTGTGTCTTGTCTTGGTAAAGGTCGGTTGTATATATTCTGTCGTTACTTATGTTTTGTTGGTTATAGAAGATACTATCCCAGTTTGTTGTAGTGTGTTTATATATTCTACCTCCAACTGTTGCAATTAGAAGAGCTTCGCTTGTAGGCAATATGGCTGTTGCAGTGGCAGCTTTGTTGGGTAGGGTCAGCTCTTTGCTTTTCCCATTCTCTATATAGTAGATAGCCCCTGCAGCACGTGCCCATACCTTATTGTCACTATCCACCTTTAACTCTACTACAGAGTTAGCATTAGTATTTTCAGGTGCTTTAAATATGAAGTGTTTGAAGTGTTTCCCGTCGTACATACTTACACCGTTAGGGCCACCTATCCATATGTTGTCTTCATGGTCTATCGCTAAAGCATTAACGGTATTATTCAGCAACCCACTCCTTACTGTATAGTTAGTGAAGTTGCTGCCGTCGTACATAGATAAGCCCCCGTATGTGCCTATCCATACATGTCCGTATCTGTCTTGTACAATAGCTCTTACTTGCGATTGTATCAATCCGTTCTCTACGCTTAGGTTAAAGAATGGATAGCGCTGAGCATATACAGTGGTAGTGCATAGGCATATCAGTAGGTATGTAAGTATTACTCTCAATCAGTGTCGTCGTTTATCAGTTACTATCATAAAAATAACCATAGAATGATAAGCATTCATTAAGATGTGAAAATAAATCCCCCTAAACGGGGGGCATCGAAACTTGCATATCCCCCTTTGTGGGGGAAAGTGAGCATAACTGCTACGGGTACATTTGATTCATAAACATTGCTACATGAAATACGCTGCTCACTTACGCTACACTATGGCTATTCTTTTAATGTTCTTTACAGGTTCTGTCTATGCAGGTACTATTACAGGCATAGTATCTGATGAAAATGGCAACCCCATAGTCACAGCAAATGTAATACTTCTTAATGCCGATAATGATCAATTGTCAAAGTCTGCCTTGACAGATGAAAGCGGTTCTTTTCAATTAGCAGATATAGCAGACGGTAAATACAAGCTTAAGGTTACTATGCTAGGCTATGCTGAGGCAAGTAAAGATAACATACAAGTGAGTGGAGATGTATCTGTGGGTAAACTAGAAATGAAACGCTTAGCAACAAACTTAAAAGAAGTATCTATAAGAGGACAGAAACCGCTAATAGAAGTAAGAGCAGATAAGCTTATTGTCAATGTAGAAAATAGCATAGTAAGTGCAGGTTCTTCAGCTTTAGAAATATTATCTCGCTCGCCTAATGTGAATGTAGACCAAGACGATAATATAAGTATAAAAGGCAGGCAAGGGGTAACCGTAATGATAGATGGCAGACAAATGGCTATATCAGGTACTGACCTTGCTAATATGCTAAAGAGTATGCCTGCAAATGCTATTGAAAAGATAGAGATAATCAGTAACCCCGGAGCAAAGTATGATGCAGCCGGTGTGGCAGGTATCATCAATATCCGTACGAAGAGGAATAAGCGTATGGGTATCAATGGTAGTGTGAATGCTTCTTATGGGCAAGGGGTTTATCCGAAATATAACGCAGGGGGCAACCTGAACTATCGCAATAAAAAGATAAGTGCTTATACCAGTTATAATTATTCAAAGCGTGGTTGGTTCAACAATTTGATACTGGATAGACGCTTCTATGATAGTAGTGATAACCTAGCAGGTTCTTACAGGCAAGACAACTTTTCTAAAATGTACTTTGAGTCGCACAGCTTAACACTCGGTGGAGATTATTCACTGAGTAAAAAAACAACTTTAGGTGCGGTGTTAACGGGTAGTACATTCGGCTTCAAGCCCGATGTAAATAATAACTCAACTTATCTGGATAAGAACAATGACATCGATTACTATTTCAATACTAGTGGCAATCATAAGAACAATTATTATAACTACACTATAAATGCAAACATACGTCATCGTTTTGATAGCACAGGCAGAGAGCTAACTATTGATGCTGACTACGCACGCTATTGGAGCAAAGCAAGACAGAACTTTACAACCACTTACAGTTATACTGATGGTGTTACTTCTGTTCCCAATTATCATATGAGAAGTGAGTTGTCTGGCCTTACTCAGATACGCTCTATCAAAGCAGACTATACACATCTGTTAAAGAAGAATACAAAATTAGAAGCAGGAGTAAAATCAAGCTATGTAACGTCTGATAATGAGCCACTTTTCTACGAGCGTACTACGGGAGATTTTGCTTTAGATACAAAAAGAAGTAACCATTTTATTTATAAGGAGAATATCAATGCAGCATACTTAAATGCTAATAAGAGTGGGAAAAAATGGAGTACGCAGGTAGGGCTTAGGGTTGAGAATACAAATATTGTAGCTGACCAGATAACGCTTGACAGTACGTATGAATGGAGCTATACACAGCTATTCCCAAGTTTAGCAGTACAGCGAAGTATTGATAAAAAGAACGATGTAGGTGTAACGCTAAGCAGAAGAATACAACGCCCGAACTATCAACAACTAAATCCTTTCAAATACTTTGTTGATAATACTACTTATAGGGAAGGTTATCCTTACTTACGTCCCGCGCTTACCTATTCTGTAGAGCTATCTCATACATTCATGAAACGCTTTATTACTTCACTTACTTATAGCGTGACCACTGATAACATAACACAAGTGATACAGCCTAGCGAAACAGATACGGGTAGAGTAACCGTGCAGACTAACAAGAACCTTACGCGTATGCGATACTATGCATTTAGCGGAGCATATCCATATCAAGTAACCAAGTGGTGGAATACAATGGTAAACTTCAACCTATACTATGCACACTATGAAGGTAATATCGCTAATACTCCACTAAGCAAAGGGCAGCCTGCGTATACCTTAAGTACTACGAACAGGTTTACATTACCTAAAGGTTTTAGTGCCGAGTTAAGCGGATGGTATCAATCGAAACAAGTGTATGGCTATATGGACCTGCAAGCTATGTGGATGCTAAACGCAGGTATACAGAAAACATTGATGAAGAATAAAGCTACCCTTCGCTTAAATGTACAAGATGCTTTTTGGAAAGGGTACCCTCGTGCTACATCTACATACGACCAGTATATAGAAGACTTTACTGCCAGAAGAACATCAAGACAAGTATCACTATCATTTACTTATCGCTTTGGTAATAGTAAGATAAGGTCTGCAAGAAGAAGGGGTGGTGCGGAAGATGAGAAAAGCAGAGTAGGTAATGGAAGTGGTGGCTAAAAAATAATTAACGTTTCCCGCTCTATATTTTAACCAAATGTAAAGTGTTGCCTGTGCTAACAGGTGCTGTAAAAGGCCCTTGCTCAAAGCTTTCTAGCTGTAAGAGCAAGGGTTTCTTTTGTCTATTTAAATCGCTCTTCGGTAATGCCCATCCATTCCAGAGCATTCTCGAATAGTAATCTGTCTTTAAGCTCTTGAGAGAACTCATTCATGCTTTCTATTAGCTTACCGGGATGATGTTCTCCCAGTGGGAATGGGTAATCACTACCCATGCATATTTTATCTTCACCCATTACATCAACGATGTATTTCAATGCTTTATCGTCATGCGTTAATGCGTCTATCCAAAACTTACCAATGTAGTCACGAGGGTTAACGTCATTGTCAATAGCGCATAGGTCAGGACGCACATTGAAGCCATGCTCTATACGGCCTATAGTGAATGGAAAGCTACCACCACCATGTGCAAATGCAACTTTAAGGTTAGGGTGACGTTCAAACACACCTCCAAATATCATTGAGCTAATAGCTCGTGCTGTTTCCGCAGGCATACCTACCAACCATGGTAGCCAGTATTTCTTCATCAGGTCTTCGCCCATCATTTCCCAAGGGTGAACGAATAAGCTACAGCCCAACTGCTCTGCTGCTTCCCAAAATGGTTCAAAGTATGGGTCGCTAAGGTTCTTATTATTGATATTGGAGCCTATCTCTAGTCCCGGCATTTTTAGTTCGGTTACACAACGCTCCATCTCTTTTATGGCAAGGTCTATATCTTGCAAAGGGACCGTACCTAGCCCTACAAAGCGGGTAGGGTGAAGGTCTACACATTGCGCTATATGGTCGTTGAAGAAACGAGATGTTTCTAACCCATGCTCAGGCTTTGCCCAGTAGTTGAACAGTACAGGTATGGTTGATAGTACTTGTACGCCAACCTCTGTCATATCCATTTCTTTGGTACGCGCTTTTGGGTCCCAGCAGTTCTCTTCTATTTCCCTAAAGAACTTATCCCCTTTTATCATACGTGCACAGCATGGCTTATGATGCTCTAGGTGAATAAAGTCGCCATAGCCAAACTTCTTGAACCAATCCGGAATATGCTCCGGCATAATGTGCGTATGTATATCTATCTTTTTCAAAGTCGTAAGTTTTTTAGTGTTGAGTGTTGTGGTTACTTCCCGTTGTTATACAGCTTGAAGTTTTTGAATACGGATAGCTGTATTACGGATGAAGATATAAAAGTATTATTGCCAACCCTGTCGTACTGGTGCAAATGTGCTAATTGGATATTGAAGTCTTTATTGAACTTATAGCCTAGCCCCGTATATATCCAGTTTCTACCAAAGTTGTTTGGGGTTAAGTTGTCATTCTGGTTTATCCAAAGCTCATCAAAGGCATTGACGAATATGGTATGTTTCCCTTTATTTACTTTTAGTAGGTCAAAGCTCAAGTTGAAACGGAAGCGAAAACGGTTACTGAAATTGGTGCCATCTTTTTCAAACTGTTGACTGCCTGGTGTTGCTGGAACAACATTATCAGTAAAACGATGCTCAAAACGAATACGGTTCTGTATCAGTACTTTCCATGTAGTAAACTTTAATAATGCTTGCTCCCATATATTATGCTCATCGGTAGCTATTGGCTGCCAATAAGGCTCGTAAGGAGATGAGCGAACGTATGAATACCCCACAGAAAACTCTGTATTTTCATTTAGCGCATAGTCAATAGACGGACGCTCTATGAATACTGCTTGGTCGCTAAGGATATCTCCTGTACGTTCATGCAGCTCATTAGATATGGTCAACTTGTCTGAAATATAAAATCTATTCATCAACAAGAAC
>CAZPDA010000001.1:15267-32277 GCA_964585115.1 uncultured Flavipsychrobacter sp. | reverse complement strand
ACGATAACATTGTTACATTTGCTGTCGGTAAATAATAAAACCATTATGAGCGAGGTTATCGATAATATTACAAGTAACGCATCCGAAATGATGAAGAAGGCTATCAGCCATCTTGAGTACGAACTAGGAAAGATCAGAGCCGGCAAGGCAAACCCACAAATACTTGAGGGCATACAGGTTGACTACTACGGTACTCCTACTCCACTTAACCAAGTTGCGAACATCACTACTCCTGATGCTCGTACTATCGCACTACAACCATGGGAGAAAGCTATGCTTGGTCCTATAGAAAAAGCGATAATAGCTTCAAACATCGGTCTTAACCCTCAAGGTGATGGTGATTTTATCCGCCTTTTCCTACCACCGCTTACAGAAGAGCGTCGTAAGGAACTGGTAAAGCGTGTGAACGCAGAAGGCGAACAAGCTAAAATATCAGTAAGAAATATCCGTCGTGACGCTATAGAACAAGTGAAGAAAGAGCAAAAAGATGGCTTAAGTGAAGATGCAGCTAAAGGAGCTGAAGGTGTAATACAAGGCATTACAGATAAGCACATCACACTAGTAGACGAGCACTGCAAGAAGAAAGACGAAGAGATAATGACTATCTAATCGTTATCATACAATATTGAAAAAGCCCCTCTCTGAGGGGCTTTTTAGTATCATTTATTAGGGTAATACTTACTTAATACCGCCCATCTTAAGCACTAATTTATATTCATCAGGCTTTACCGACCCAACTGACAAGCGAGATAACCTCACCAAGTCCATATCTGCCAGCTTGGGTTCTGCTTTTATATCCTTCAATGTTACCGGGTTGGGCATGGCCTTTACTGGTTTAATATCTACAGCTACCCATCTATCATCATCAGTTGTCGGGTCTTGATAAGCGGTTTTTACAACTTCTGCTATACCAACTATAGCCAAGCCTTCATTACTATGATAGAACAGTACCTGGTCACCCTTTTCCATAGCTTGCAGGTTATTCCTAGCTGCATAGTTACGCACTCCATCCCAAAAGGTCTTTTTATCTTCGACCAATTGGTCCCAGCTGTATTTAAATGGTTCAGATTTCATCAACCAATAATTCATATCACACTATTTTACGCTGTACAGTTTTAATTATTTATCTCTTTGTAGCAGATAGTTTGCCAACTCTAGTAATGGTTGCTTTCTATCACTACTTACATTTATTTCTTCAAGGCAGTTGAATGCTTTTTCTGAGTAGCTGTTTGTAGCTTCTCTACAAGCTTTATCTGCTCCTGTTTGCTGGTATAGCTTAAGCATTCTACTAACTTTATCATTATTACTTGTATCAAGCAGCTCTTCTATTTCATTATTCTGTTCCGCATTGGCCGCTTGTTGAGCTTTTAGCAATAAATAGGTCTTCTTATTAGCTTTGATATCGCCACCGTTTTGCTTACCCAATTTATCTGTTTCTCCAAAAGCATCCAAGTAATCATCTTGTAGCTGAAACGCTATGCCTACATTCTTACCAAACTCATATAGCTTATCAGCTTCTTTACTATCAGCACCGGCTATCAATGCACCTATCTTGAGGCTACATGCCAAAAGAACAGAGGTTTTGAGTGCAATCATATTGATGTACTCATCAATAGTAACATCAGAACGCTGCTCAAAATCCATATCCAACTGTTGTCCTTCACACACCTCTATGGCAGTTTTGTTGAACAAGCGCAGCACATCAGGCAAAGACCTATTCACATAGGCTAATTGCTCGTATGCCAATATACAAAGGACATCTCCACTTAATATACCCGCAGTAAGGCTATATTTATTGTGTATGGTCTGATTTCCGCGCCTTAGTGGAGCTTCATCCATAATATCATCGTGGACAAGAGTAAAGTTATGGAACAACTCTACCCCCCAGCCTGCATGCCATGCTTCATCATATATTTCACCAAACAGCTCATTGCCCATTACACACAGTGCAGGGCGCACACGCTTACCTCCAAGGTCTAGCAAATACCTGCACGGCTCATAAAGATTAGCAGGGGCTTCGGGTAATGAGAATTCTGATTTTATTTTCTGTTCAAATATCTGAACAAGCTCCTTAAAACTATGCATTCAATATTTTATTTACGTCTTGGCGAACGTCTTGTCTTCGGTCTGTTATTACCTTTATTATTGTTATTGTTTCTATTGCTAGTATTACTCTTATTGTTGTTTGGTTGCTGTGGCACCTCTACAATTGAAAAGTCTATCTGTCTTTTCTCTAGGTTGGTAGCTACTACTTGTATCTTCACTTTGTCGCCCATACCAAACCTCATACCTGTATGTCTCCCAACTAGTGCGTACTGCGCCTCATGTAGTTCAAATTCATCAAACTCAGACAATTCAGATATAGAGACCATACCCTCACACTTATGCTCTACAGTCTCTGCCCAGAAGCCAAAGCTAGCTACACCGCTGATGATAGCTTCAAACTCACCACCAATATACTCTTGCATATATTCCACCTGCTTATATTTATTAGCAGCACGCTCTGCTTCCATAGCTCTGCGTTCTTGGTCTGAGCAATGACGGCATTGAGCTTCCAAATGCTTTATTGGCTTAGCAGTTTCATTAATGCAATCGAATAGTATTCTGTGTACTAATACGTCAGGATATCTACGTATTGGCGAAGTGAAGTGGCAATAGTCGTCAAAACCTAAACCATAGTGTCCAATATTATCTGTAGTGTACACAGCTTTAGACATGGTTCTGATACCTAAGGTTTCCAAAATATGTTGCTCCGGTTTACCTCTTACTTGAGATAACATAGAATTAAAAGACTCCGCTATGTCTTCAGAAGTATTCAGGTTGAACCTATGACCAAAACCAGCTGCAAATGTGGTAAATACCTTCAGCTTTTCTTCATCAGGCACATCATGCACACGGTATGGAAAAGGAATTGGTTTTCCATTTATTTGTATCTCTGATACATATTCAGCAACAGTTCGGTTAGCCAATAGCATGAACTCTTCTACTAATTGATGAGCCTCCTTGCTTTCTTTTATCATGATACCGATAGGCTTGCTGCTTTCATCTAGCTTGAACCTAACCTCTTGCGATGAGAAATTGATAGCTCCTTCGTCAAACCTTTCTTTTCTTAGGTTTTGAGCCATCTCATTTAGTATCAACACTTCCTTCTTATAATCTCCATCAGCACCTTCTATCATCTCTTGTGCTTCCTCATAGGTAAACCTACGCTTAGAACGGATAGCCGTTTTACCTAGCCAGTATTCTTTCACTATCCCCTTCTTGTTTATCTTGAATACGGCAGAGAACGCATATTTATCTTCATCTGGTCTTAGCGAACACAAACCGTTTGACAAACGCTCAGGCAACATCGGTAATACTCTATCAGGCAGGTAAACACTGGTTGCACGTTTATATGCTTCTTTATCCAGCTCTGAGTCTTTTTCTACATAATGAGAAACATCTGCTATGTGTACACCCACTTCATAATATCCGCCTCGAAGAGGTTTTATTGATATTGCATCATCAAAGTCTTTTGCATCTACAGGGTCTATCGTGAAGGTCAACTCATTTCTTAAGTCAAACCTTCCTTCTACTTCTTCTTCAGTTACCCCTTCAGGGTATCTTGCTGCCTCCTCTAATACATCATCAGGGAATGTAAGCGGGAAGCCATTCTCTACAAGTATACCTTGCATAGATATTTCGTTCGCCGTTTCATTGGTCAGCAATGAAACTACCTCACCTACAGGATTCTTTGTTTTACCTGTCCACTCTACTATTCTACCAATTGCTTTATCGCCATCTTTGGCTCCATGCAATAGATGCAAAGGGATGAATATATCTACAGGCATCTTATCACTATCCGGCACTAGAAAGGCAAAGTGAGGATGCACCTCTACTCTACCGCTGAACTCAGACTGCTTTCTTCTTATTACTTCTACAATGGTCCCTTCAGGACGAGAGCCAAATTTCTTACCTCGCTCTACTACCTCTACACGTACCTCATCTCCGTTAAGCGCGTTCCTTACGTTCTCTCTTTTTATTAAAATATCCTTTTCCAAGCCTTCTACTATTACGTAGCCAAGCCCGGTTCTGGTAAGGTCTAATCTTCCGGTATACAGTTTTCTTCCTGCGCTATTCTTTTTCTTCTTTTTGTTTTTAGCCATAATACATCATGTTATTTTCATTGATGGTCTGCTCTACGTAATTCAATATATACCTGTCAAATTCACTGCCTTGCTGAAATAAGAATGATACTGCAATTGGCATTATTGCTATGTTTATGCCCCAGTCTTGCAACTTATCATAGTGCAAATGTAAACGTGCTGCATCTTTCTCAGTAGTTACGATTACTTTATCTTCTACTGCCCAGTTATCATAGGCATCTTTTATCTCTTCAAGGTCTCTGCTCAAAAAGTAATGATGGTCCTTATAGGTCAATGGATGTACATCACTAGCAGTTTGCTTCAGGTAGTTGATCAAAGGTTGTGGCTTTGCCACTCCGCAGACCAATACTATATTCTTGTTTTTTAAAGATATATGTTCTCTATTAAAGAAATCATATGGTGTGTGGTAATCTATTGTTGTAAAAAATACTTTTTGGTGTGCAAATGGTGCTATAGACTTTCTTATCTCAGCAGCCTTTTGCTCACTAAGGTCTTTAGGACACTTTGAGACTATTACCACATCAGCTCTTTTATATGCGCCTCTTGTTTCTCTTAGTGTACCTAATGGTAATATCCGGTCTTTGTAGAACGGTTTTGAGTAATCGGTTATCAATATGTTAGTACCAGCCTTTACTGAGCGATGCTGAAAAGCATCATCCAATAATACGGCCTCTACATCAGGTCGTTTTTGTAAGAGCTTAGGTATGCCTGTCATGCGCTCTTCAGCCACACTTACTACTATTTCAGGAAATTTCAGATGATACTGCATAGGCTCATCACCTATTCTTAACGCATTGGTCTCAGCATCAGCCATCAAAAAACCTTGGGTCCTTCTTTTATAGCCTCGGCTCATAGTAGCTACCTGAAATTGATACTGTAATAGCTTTATCAGATATTCTATATGTGGGGTCTTACCGGTGCCACCAACTGATAGATTACCTACCGTGATAACAGGCACATTGAACTCAACAGATGAATAAAAACCTGAGTCATAAAGCCTGTTGCGTAGCCACACAACGCCTCCGTATATCAGAGACAATGGGTATAAGAGTATTCTTACTAAAGAAAAAAAGTAATACAGTGCGTTTCTTTCACTCATAGCAGTCCTGCTTGTTGTAAGGAGTATTCCAATACCTTTTCTTGAGGGTCAAATGGTTTTACCTTATTGAGCGCAAGATAATCAATCGCTCGGTGAACTATAAGTTGCTTATCCTTAGGCACATCTTTACCCTCTTTTAAATAGGCATAGCTACCTGCTTGCAGCAGACACTCCTCTGGCATAAGACCTATCAGCTCACTGCCCACTACCTCTACACCTATATCTTTAGCCAATGCCTTGCAGGTTTCCCATACTTTGAGAGGAGAAGATATTCGGTAGTCTCTAAGATTCATGGAGACCTGTGCACAATCAAAGTCATCCATGTACCAGCCTATTGCTCTTACTTTAGGCAGTAGCCCTGCAACACGCTCTTTTGTTCCGTCAGCATTGGTCTGTATAAATCCACTCTCACGCATATACTTTGCTATATAGCGTGCATCAGCAACATTCTTAGTGTCTAGCGATATATTGAATGCCACTAATATATCCCTAGCACCAATAACAGTAGCACCGGTTTTAAAATTGAATACTTCAGGACCATAGTCAGGTTTCCAGCTATCAAGCATCATCTTTTCCGCCATACCTTCATATTGCCCTTTACGAATAGCAGGTAATGGCTTTCTATATATTTCTGAAGCAGAATGCTCATATAAGTACACCGGAATATCAAGCTCGCTACCTACTCTTGCCCCTAGCTTATAAGACAACGCTACTACTTCATCCATAGAGATACCCCGTATCGGTATCAAAGGACATACGTCTGTAGCACCTACTCTTGGATGTACTCCTTCCTGAGTACGCATATCTATTAGTTGAGAAGCAGTATTAATTGCACTGTATGCAGCTTCTACCACCTGTTCAGGCTCACCGGCAAATGTTATTACTGTTCTATTTGCCGATGGGCTGGTATCTATATGTAAAAGGGCTACGCCCTCTATACTTCTAATACTATTAGCGATCTTTTGGATAACATCACTGTTCCTTCCTTCACTAAAATTAGAAACACATTCCAAAATGCGTTTTTCGTTCATCATCTCGTAAAAATAGGGTTTTCACAATTGTCATATTGCACACAGCTAATCATTAACCTAGAGTTAGTATTACTCAATTTGTACTGGTTTTAATATGTTAACACAGTGTAAAATACTTATATTTAAGCATGATGCAGTAGTAATAACTTCTGGTCAATAAATTTTGAGCTTATAAGCGTATAACTATGCAAAAACTACACCTTTTAACCTTAATAGTTCTTTTATCATTATTTACTATACCTAAAGCAAACGCTAGCCACTGTGCCGGTGGAGAACTTATATATCGACCACTTACAGACTCTACCTACCTTTTTACTTTCAAGTTCTATAGAGATTGTACAGGCGTATCAGAACCTCCGGTTGCGACTCTTTGCGCTATTAACCCTTGCTTGGGAACAACTTCTAATTATACTTTAAGCAAAATAACTACACTACCTGATGGCAGACCTAATGGAAGTCAGGTTGCAAACGGATGCCCAGGTTTTAAAAATAAATGCGAAGACCTTTCATCTGCTATTCCGGGATATAGAGAATGGTGGTATACCGGCACAGTTAAAATAAAAGACTCTTGTACGAACTGGTCTTTTTCAGTATCAGTAAATGCAAGAAACCCTTCTAACAATATCAACGGTGGAGACCTTGTCGTAATAGCCCAATTAGATAATAAAAATGCTCCGGGCAACACCTCACCATACTTTACAGTAAAACCTGTACCATTTGTTTGTATAAACTCACCTTATAAATTCAACAATGGTGTAGTAGACCCTGATGGAGACTCTTTAGACTTCAGATTACAGATACCTATTATTAATTCTAGCTGCACCAACCCTCGTAATACTATATCGGCATCACTAGCAGTAAAAGTGCCTGCTCTTGGATTACCCGGCAACCCATTCCAGACAAACAACTCATTCCTGCTCAATCAAAATAATGGAAATTTAAGCTTTACACCAACAGAGCTTGGCCCTCAAACTGTATCATTTGTAGCAAGAGAATACAGAGATGGAAAACTTATTGGCAGTGTGGTACGCGATGTGCAAATACAAGTTTTAAATTGTACAACGCCTCCAATTGATCTCACACTTGACACTGCATCTATTGTAAATGGTGTACTAAATCAGGAAAACATTGAGGCTTGTTATGCCAAAAACCTTAATTTCTGTTTTGACATTAAATCTTCTACTCAAGGTACAATATTGACAGCAATTGACAATCATGGCATATCAATTCCCGGAGCAAATATAACATATACAAATACCGCTACAGACTCTGTAAGAGCATGTGTAACATGGGCACCTACTATACAAGACACAGGTCTTAATGTACTTACCATAACGGTTAAAGATTCAACATGTAAAGCCCCTGGTATTGCAGTAACACAAACATTTACAATACCTATCAAGGTGAACGCATACGCACCTCCGCCTGTTGTTATATCTCCTCTTGTTTATTGTAAAGATGAAACTGCTGACCCGCTAACAGCTACCGGAAGTAATTTACTTTGGCATATAAGTCAAACAGGAGGCTCAGGTACATCAACTCCAATTGTCCCTACTACAAACAATATAGGACAAACTACTTACTATGTAAGCCATGTACCTAATGGCTGTACCAGTGCACGCGTACCAATTAAGGTAGACGTAGTTAGCGGACCTGTTATGAATCTAATAGCAGCTAGTGATACGGTATGTCAATACGCAGATCTTCTTTTCTATAACAATGCCACAAATTCTACTGCATACTTAAGAAGTTGGGATGTAGATAGTGGCAGAATAGTGAGTGGTGCTACTACAGATAGTATTACAGCAGATTGGACATCAACAGGTCTAAAAACAGTAAAACTAACTATTGCCAGCCCTGCTTGTAGTGTAAATAAATCAGTAGACATATATGTAAAGCCAAGTCCGGTAGCCTTTTTCGAGTTGCCTTATGATGCTTGTGTAGGTGAAGAGGTAATTCTTAGACCATATGAAGTAGATAGCATTTATTACTATTGGTCTGTAGACGGGCAGGTGATACATGATACTAACTATATACCTGAGTACAAGCTCACATGGAATACTGCAGGCGAAAAACGTATAAAACTAGAGGTGTTAGGCTGGAATGGATGTACAGGACCTGCTTATGATACTCTAATAGATATACATAACTACCCTAATGCTACCATTTCAGGACCTGACTTTAACGATATCTGTTATGGTTCTGAATTTATACTTTCAGTACAAGAAGGACACAGATATAAATACGAATGGACACCTGCTTTGTCATTTATTAGTTATAATAATAATACAGCTACTGCAAAAGCCGAAAAAACAGGATATTTATATAGCAAAGTTTCAAACTTCTGGGGTTGTACTTCTGTAGACTCTTTCTATATAGATGCAGGACCATGTTGTGATGTTTTGATGCCTGATGCATTTACACCAGACCAAGATGGTTTAAACGATACCTATCGTCCACTAAAAGCTAATAACCATACGATAATATCATTTACTATATATAATAGATGGGGTAAGCAGGTATATAGAAGTAGAGACATTAGCCAAGGTTGGAATGGCTACTACAATGGTGAGCCACAAGACTTAGGAACATACTACTATCTACTAGAATACCTATGCGATGGAAATGAAGAGAAAACAAAAAAAGGAAACTTTACGCTGATACGGTAACACCAAATAAACACCATGCCAAAATTAAAACTTATAACCTATATCATTTTCACTCTATTACTAGGCACGAGCTATCATGCAAGGGCTGACCATAGTGCTGGTGGAGAATTGATCTATGAATATATCGGAGACTCTACATATCGTTTCATATTCAAATTTTATAGAGACTGTACAGGTATAGAAGCATCTAACATTATGTATATGTGTGGTGTTAATAACTGCTCCGGTACAAACTTCATATCACAGTTAACCAAATTAAAGACATTACCAAACGGAGATCCAAACGGCAGGATAATAGGGAATGGTTGTCCTAATTATCTCAATACTTGTCAAGACCCTGCAGCTACACTACCAGCTTATGAAGAGTGGTGGTATGAAGATACCATACAGATCATTGATAAATGTACTGACTGGGTGTTTTCAGTAGCGCAAAGTTCTAGAAACACTTCTGCTAATATATCAGCAAACGCTGTAGATGACCTTGTACTAATTGCTCGAATTAATAATGTAGATGCTACAAACAACTCATCTGCATACTTTTCAGTACCTCCGGTCACATTCACCTGTATCAATACGCTTTATAGATATAACAACGGGGTTATAGACCCAGACGGTGATTCTTTAGCTTTTTTTGCTCAAACACCTATTGTAAATGCTACATGTACAAAACCTGTAGTTACTACAGGCGCTTTATATAATGGGAAAAACCCTCCATTAGGATTACCGGGAAATCCATTCCAAACAAACAATACCTATTCATTAAATCAGGCTAATGGTAATTTATCATTTGTGCCTGGGGAGCTTGGACCACAAACGGTATCATTTAAAGTAGAAGAATATAGAAATGGGAAGCTTATTAGTACCGTTATGCGAGACATACAAATAAGGGTAATGAATTGTACCACTCCACCTATTACAATGGAGGTAGATCCCAATACCATAAAGGATGGAAAATTAGTGAATGGCACTATAGAGGCCTGTGCTAATGACACTTTAGAGTTTTGTTTTGATGTGAAGACCACAGATATTACTGCAAAACTTGCCATATCAGACAACCATTCATTCTCAATACCTGATGCTACAATAACCTATGCCAACAATGCAAGTAACAACGTAAGAGGGTGTATCAAGTGGCGACCAAGAACAGCAGATTCGGGCTTAAATATTCTTACTATTTCGGCAAAGGACTCAACATGTAGAGCACCGGGTGTTGCAGTAACACAAACATTTACAATACCCCTTTATATAAACTATACACCAAAACCTTCAGTTACTACTCCGCAGATATTCTGTGAAGGTCAAACAGTAGGTCCGTTAACAGCAAATGGCAGCAACTTGCTTTGGTATCAATCTGCTTCAGGTGGTTTTGGAGACCCGAATGCACCTACGCCTAGCACTTCAGCAATTGCTCAAACATTTTATTATGTTACACAAGAAGTAAATGGCTGCACTAGCGATAGACAACCATTACTTGTTGATGTAAAACAAGGTCCCAAGTTCAACCTAAAACGAAGTGAGGACAGTGTTTGTTGGTATGATGATGTATTATTTTACAACGACATCTCCGATACAGCACTATACACAAGGAGCTGGACCGTAGATAGTGGTAGAATAATAACAGGTAATAGGACAGATAGCATCATTGCCGATTGGAGTAAAAGTGGCTTAAGAACAGTCATACTCACAATGGCCAATTCTATATGCTCGGTATCAGACAGCATTGACATCTATGTAAAGCCCACTCCTGTATCTTATGTAGAAATGAAAAAATACGGTTGCTTAGGAGAGGAGATAACACTTAGTCCTTATAAGAATGACCACCCCACTAATTATTACTGGAGTGTAGACGAACAACAGATATATGATACAAGCTATGTTCCTACCTACAAGTTCAAGTGGAACACACTGGGCAAGAAAAGGGTAACCCTCTATACCGAGGGCAAGAATGGCTGTAAAGGGAATACCTATGATACTACAATTAGCATACACGACTACCCTATAGCTGACATTACAGGACCGGACTTTAATGATATCTGCTATGGAAAAGAATTTGAACTTTCATCGCCGGAAGGCTTAAGGTATAAATACAGCTGGACACCACCCCTATCCTACATTGGCTTTGACAACAATAAGGCTACAGTACGTGCAGAACAGACAGGATACCTACACTTAGAGGTAACAAATATATGGGACTGCTCTTCTGTAGACTCCTTTTATATAGATGCCCGCCCATGCTGTGAGGTGATAATGCCTGACGCTTTTACCCCCAACCAAGACGGACGTAATGATACCTACAAGCCGCTAAAAGCTAATAATCATAGTATCATTTCATTTACCATCTACAACCGTTGGGGACAGCAAGTATATCAATCGCGTGATATAAGTAAAGGCTGGGATGGCATGTTTAAAAACACGCCACAAAGCATGGACACATACCACTACTTATTAGAGTATCTATGCAACGGTAATGAAGGACAAGAAAGAACGGAGAAGGGTAACTTTATATTGATAAGATAGTAGACTACAATATATCTTTCCATCTATCTTCTAGCTCCTCTTTCATCTTAGTATCTGTAAGGTCAAACTTTACAGGTACTACAGATGCATAACCGTCATTCAAGGCTTTTACATCAGCATCATCACGACTATCTAGGTTTACGAATTTGCCCGTCATCCAGAAGTAGTCCTTGCCTCTTGGGTCTACTCTTTGCTCAAACTCTTCTTCCCATTTAGCATTGGCCTGCCTACACACCTTTAGTCCTTTAAACTCACGTTCGCCCACATCAGGTATGTTGACATTGAACAATGTATGCTGTGGCATTACATCGTCAAGCATTTTTTTGGTTACGGTTCTTGCTACATGCTTCGCTACGGAGAAGTCAGCATCATAGCTATAGTTGAGAAGAGAAAAACCAACGGATGGCACACCTTCTATTGCAGCTTCCATAGCCGCACTCATAGTACCCGAATAAATAACATTGATAGAACAGTTAGAACCATGATTGATACCACTAACACACACATCCGGCTTTTTGTGTAAAATGATATCTCTTGCCAGCTTTACACAGTCTACAGGTGTACCCGTACACTGCCATGCTTGTATATCACCAAACACATCTACTTTATCCAGCCTTAATGGCTCACCAATTGTAATAGCGTGCCCCATACCCGACTGAGGGCTATCAGGAGCTACCACAAATACCTCCCCTAGGTCTTTTACAGCCTCTACTAATGCTCTAATACCCGGAGCTGTAATACCATCATCATTCGTTACCAGTATCGTTGGTCTAGTGTTAGTCATGAAACAAATTTACCAATCGCTGCGAAGTATTTTAGCTCTACCTGTTATATAATAAATAACTATCCACCCAAATGAGGCCAGTACATACATATAGTCAGCTACATTATACTCTATACCTGCCATTTGTTTTACCAATTGATTGTTAGCCAAAGGAAAATGGAACAGCTCATCACTACTTTGTAATGGTAAGAACAGGTTTAGATATTCATTACCTAAATACTGTGTGAAGTATAGACTAAGCATTGGCTCTATTACGGCTACATAAAGCAAGAACATACCTATAGCCAAACCGCTACGCTTGAATAGTAATGCGAGCAGCAATGCCATACCGTAATAGTTGATACAAGCTACCAACAAGTATAACAATGGGGTTAACCCTTCAAAAGCACATGAAAAACATCCACCTGTAACAAGACCAAACAATAATGCAATAACAAATGTAATAACTGTTGTGGTAATGCTTAGTGTCACTACAGATAGCCACTTAGCATGATAGAAGTCTGACCTTGTCAACCCATCTATTACATTCTGTCTATTGGTTTTAAAGCTATACTCATTAGATACCAAAATGATATTGAGTATAGATATGAAGAATATAAAGTAGCTGGCGTAGTAGGTAATATTGGTCCACACATTAGGGAAACCATATTGCTGGTCTAGCAGACCTATTCCTGTTTTACCAACCGATAGTTTTACGTTGTAGATAAAGACATTCCATAGTAGCAGGAATAAAGTAAACATACCCAGAAGCACCCAAAACGTGCGGTACTTCTTCACCTTCATCCATTCTATATTTATAAGCTTTGCTATCATGATATTAGTTGTTTGTAAGTTCCATAAATTTGGTTTCAAGGCTTTTTCTCTTCAGTGCCAGGTGAGATAGCACTACGCCTTTATTCATGCAATACTCATTGATATGAGCAGGCGTAACAGATGGGTCTGCAAATACCTGCAACACGCCATCTTGCACCTTTACCGATACGCCATCTATTTCACTTACAATAGCTTCTAATGTCAGTAGGTCAGCCGAGCTTAGTTCTATTATATTATCGCTGGTCATCACTTCATCTACCTTACCTGTAACAAGCAGGTCTCCTTTTTTAAGGATAGCCACATGTGTACAAACCTTCTCTACCTCATCCAGTAGATGACTAGCCATTATTATTGTTTTTCCTTCATTGTTCAACCTGCGAATAAGGTCTCTTATCTCAGCAATACCTACGGGGTCAAGGCCATTGGTAGGTTCGTCCAAAACCAAGATGTCAGGGTTACCCAACAATGCCGAGCCTATAGCTAGGCGCTGCTTCATACCCAGCGAGTATGTTTTGAACTTACTATGCCTGCGCTCATATAGCCCTACATCTTGCAATACCCGCTCTCTATCACCAAAACCCTTATCTTTTATTCTGCTAACGATAGCAAGGTTGTCCCAAGCATCCAGATAGTGGTAAAAATTAGGCGTCTCCAGCAGAGAGCCTATCTTTTTACGCGCCTCATGAGCAGGCACGCCACCTAGCCAGTTGTAGCTACCTGATGTTGCATTAAGTACATTAAGGATAGTGCCCAATAGTGTGGTCTTACCACTACCATTAGGGCCTAATACGCCAAATACACTCCCTTTCGGCACATCAAAAGAAACACCTTTCAGAGCTTGGATAGGTCCGTAGTTCTTAGCTATACGGTCAATAGATAATACAGTTTCCAATATAGGTAGTTTTAGTTCAGTTATATTTAGTCTAGAAATAGGTCTGTTTGTAATTCAACGCCTTGTAGCACAGCATATTGTTCCAAGTCAGTAATGCCTGCTTGTGCCAATACATCTTCATCTATTAGCATCTGCCCTGTGTAGTCAGTTGCTTTTTGTTGTAGCATATAATGCACAGCATCTGCCACGATATCTGGTTTCCTGCTCTTGTTTACCAGAGCCTCTCCACCTAGTAAGTTCTTTACAGCTGCTGTAGCAATAGTGGTTCTCGGCCAAAGTGAGTTAGAGGCTATCTTGCCCTTGAACTCTTGAGCCCACCCTGTCGCCATCATGGTCATATTATACTTACTAAGTGTATACGCAAGCGACAATGCAAGCCATTTAGGATTCAGGTCTATTGGAGGAGATAAGGTAACGATATGTGGATTATCCGATTTTTTCAGGAATGGTATACAATGTCTGGTCACCAAGAATGTACCACGCACATTAATATCATGCATCAGGTCAAAACGCTTAGTTGGTGTCTGCAATGTAGGAGTAAGGGTAATGGCTGAAGCGTTGTTGATAACAGCATCGATACCCCCAAATATAGATACGGCTTGCTGCACGGCATTAATTATTTGCTCTTCATCTCTTATATCACATGGTACGGCAAGTGCCTTACCTCCGGCAGCGGTTACCTCTTCTGCAGTACTGTAGATAGTACCACCAAGCCTATTATCTTCCGTTACAGATTTAGCCACTACTACAATATTAGCACCCTCTGCAGCTAACTTTAATGCTATTGATCTACCGATGCCTCTACTGGCACCCGATATAAAAATGGTCTTTCCCGAAAAGCTCATATACTGGTATATCGTTTAATGCGTTTAAAAGTTACAGTTATTATTCAATAGTTTATGTAGCTGACCATGTTATAGTTATGATAAATACGAAATAGCGTGTTTTTTCGTTATAAAGGTTAGCACTCATTAAAAGCTGATAAAAGCTTGACAATAAAGACGCAATGCAACTTTTGTTACAGTATCTTTATATGTAATACGCTACATTTAATGAGTTAATAACAATTAATTCAAAACGATCATGAGAAGATTTACCACAACACTTGCCATTATATTTCTAGCAACATTCACAGTTGCTGTGTCTTCTTGCAAAAGAGACCCGGACCCTAACCCTCAACCTGCTGCAGGTAGTATGAGAGTAGAGTTCAACTATGTATTTGGGGCTAACGAAATACCCTTTGAGCTCAATAAGCAATACGTACATCCTAAAACGGGTGATACCATGACCTTTACTACGCTGAAATTCTATGTATCTAACATCAAACTTCAGAGAGCTGATGGTAGCTGGTGGGTACAGCCTGAAAGCTATTATATAGTATGTAATAGTTGCGATGCCATAGACCAAACAGATTACATCAATAAAACGATAACCGTAAAAGACATACCTGCAGGCAGCTATGTAGCTATGGAGTACACCTTTGGTGTAGATAGTGCGAGAAATGTATCAGGAGCGAACGGAGATGCACTTTCTTTTGCTAATGGCATGTTCTGGGATTGGAATACAGGATACATTATGATGAAAGCAGAAGGTAAATCGCCAAATGCTCTAAGCGGTCTTTTTGCTCTACACTTCGGCGGCTTCCAAGGCGATGAAAGCATCGTGACTACTAAAAAAGCAGAATTTACTAGTAAGCAGCTGAACATTAATAGTAACAAAACAGGTGTGGTAACACTTACTGCAAACCCTGCACGTATATGGCACTCTGCGTCTGCACCTAAGCTAGACTCAGTTTCTGTTATGCATTCAATTACTTCAGTTACTAAAATAATGGCTACAAGCTTCTTCGATGCGGTGTACCTTAAGAGTGTAGAATAATAAATAACTGCAAACAACCTTTGAGCCCCTCCTTCCAGAGGGGCTTCTTTATTTATATCCAATTATTTCGGCGCTTGAAACAGAGGGTTATTGATCATGGCAGAATCAGTAAGTGTTTTTAGAAATGCTATTAGTTGCTGCTGTTGCTTAGTTGTGAGTTCTAGCCTTCCATTAGGTCTGCTTTCCATTTTAGTCATAACGGGGTCTACATTATCTACAAAATGCACGCCTGAAACATAGAAGTCTATGACCTCTTCCAGAGTTGTAAAGCGACCATCGTGCATATAATTAGTTCTTAGTGCTACATTCCTTAGGTTTGGCACTTTGAATTTACCTCTATCAGAGGGGTCTCCGGTAATATTGTAGTTACCGTTGTCAATATTTTTATTATAAAACGTATCCAAACCATTATTCTTCAACTCATCAATAGTAAAAAATGGATCAGCATGACAGTGTTGACAGTCACCACCTTCACCTATGAACAATGCCATTCCAGTAGTTTCATCAGTTGTAAGTGTAGCTTCTCCTCTTCTCCACTTATCAAGTTTAGTATCACTAGAGACCAGTGCTCGTATATACTGAGCTAATGCTTTTGCTATAACCTCTTTAGTCACTTCACTTACACCATAGTACTTGCCAAACTGTTCTTTGTACGATTCATCACTATTTATCTTACTCACATCAGTATTGAACCTATTCTCCAGTTCTGATATCATTACATCTTCAAGCGTTCCTGTTATTCTGCCTGCCCACATAAACTTCCTAGACCATGCTAAATTGATCAATGGCAAGGAGGTCAACCCGTCATCAAATGCAGATGTACCCTTATTAGAAAAACCATATTCGGGTAAGTGGCAGGTGTTGCAAGACTCCCCATTATTTGAAAGACGGGTGTCAAAGAATAACTGCTTGCCCAATAACACTCTTTCCTCAAACATTTCATTACCATCAGGTACTTTGATGGGAGGAAAAAAAGGTGGATACTTTATCTTATATGGTGCCATGTCCACCATTTGTACTTGTGGAGGGTCAGGTATATCATCATCTTTTACACAACTGGTATAAGATAAGGATAGCAATGCGATGCAAAAAGTAATAGATACTGTTTTTTGTAAATGGCTTCTCATTAGAATATAGGTTTATAGGGCAACCATTCTTATATAAATATAAGCAATATCAAAC
>CAZPDA010000001.1:0-15257 GCA_964585115.1 uncultured Flavipsychrobacter sp. | reverse complement strand
ATAATGGATCGTTGATCATTGTAGAGTCTGTAAGCGTATGCAAAAACGCTACTAATTGCTGACGTTCTAATGCAGTAAGACCTAAAGAACCATCTTGTCTATTATCCTTAGTCATTAGCGGATCTACATTCGGAACAAAGTGTACACCTGTATCATAGAATGCAACCACTTCTTCTAATGTCTTAAAACGCCCATCATGCATATAGTCAGTTCTCAATGCCACATTCCTCAAGTTTGGCACACGGAACTTACCTAGGTCATCAGGGTTGCCTGTTACATTAAAGAAGCCTTTATCTATTCCTTTGTTATAGAATGTATCTAGCCCGTTATTCTTTAATTCATCAATAGTAAATATCACATTAGCATGGCAGTGAAAACAATCACCTTTCTCCGTCATGAATATTTGACGTCCTTTCTCTTCATCAAAAGTCAGCTGTGCTTGCCCTTTTATATATCTATCATACTTAGTGTCTTTGGATACCAGAGCTCTCATGTATTGTGCTAGAGCTTTTGCCATTACTTCTTTAGTAATGGTACTCACACCATAGTAATCTCTGAATTGCTGACGATATTCATCAATATTATTGATCTTGTTCACATCTGTATTAAAACGGTCGCTAAGCTCAGACATCATTACATCTTCAAGAGGGGCTTTCAACCTACCTTCCCACATAAAGTTTTTATACCATGCCAAGTTGATAAGTGGTAGTTTGGTCAACCCTCTATCGAATGGAGATGGGTCTGGCGCTGCAAAACCATTCTCCGGCAAGTGACAGGTATTACAAGATTCTCCATTATTAGACAACCGGGTATCGAAGAATAAGGTCTTACCTAGCAAGACACGCTCTTCATACATCACATTATCATCCGGAAAATCTACTGCAGGGTAAAATGCAGGATATACAAATTCATATGGTGTCATCTCCACCATACTCACGCCATCGTCAGGGTTGGTCTGTATATCGTCATCCTTTCTACAAGATGTATATACGGTGGTCATAAACAACCCTACAAACATCAATACTATTATCTTGGTCGTATGCTTCATTGGTTCTAATAACTTATTGGGACAAAGCTTTGTAGCTTATAAATTTACGTACTTTATTGCATATGAAATATAGCAAAAAGTATACCTACTTTCTGTAACATATATGACACAAGAAATACCCTAAAAGGTTGGATAGAGATACTATATGGTCCAATCAACGATCTGGTTGGCCCATTCTTCTCTAAAAGGGGTCTTTACTTTGATGTAATTATCTGTATAACCCTCCATCATACCATTCTTATCAGCATGCTCAAATAACACTTGCCTGTTCTCACCACTATGTTGTGCGGTGAAATATTGCATTTTTTGGTAAGAAAGATTGCGTAATGCTTTATTTCTATCGTGACGCACATTCATAGGCACTATCGGCTCTATATCAAGTGCTAACGTATTTGCACGCTCTGAGTACGTAAATACATGGAAATATGACACATCTAGCTCATGAAGGAAGTCAAAAGTATCTTTAAAGTCATCATCACTCTCTGACGGGAAACCAACAATCACGTCTACTCCTATACAGCAGTGTGGCATCAACTCCTTTATACGCTTCACTCTATCTACATACAGGTCTCTGCGGTAGCGTCTACGCATAAGCCCCAGCATTTTATCGCTACCGCTCTGTAGCGGTATATGAAAATGAGGCATAAATTTCTTAGACCTAGCTACAAATTCTATGATCTCATTACTCAATAGGTTAGGCTCAATAGATGATATGCGATAACGGTCGATACCGTCAATATTATCCAACTCTTGTATCAGGTCGTAGAAGTTCTCCTCCCTTCGTTTTCCACCTTCATTTCCTTTACCAAAGTCACCAAGATTAATGCCCGTAAGTACGATCTCTTTAGTACCTGTAGCCGCTAGCTCCTTTACATTATTGATAACACCTTGGATACTATCACTACGGCTATGCCCTCTTGCTAGAGGAATCGTGCAAAAACTGCAATTATAGTCGCACCCATCTTGCACTTTTAAGAAGGTACGTGTACGGTCATTAAGCGAATATGAGCTATTAAAGCCTTCTACATTATCAATGTCGCAACTACAGATCTTAGCGCTATCACCTTTGGTCAGCTCTTGTAAGTGCTTGGTGAGGTTGAACTTCTCTGCAGCACCCAATACCAGGTCCACACCTTCTATCGACGCTATCTCTTCAGGTTTTAGCTGTGCATAGCAACCTGTTATCACCACCATGGCTTCGGGCGCGCGTCTTTGTATCTTACGCACCAAATACCTACACTCTTTATCTGCATTCTCCGTCACCGAGCAGGTGTTTATTACATACACGTCTGCCTGTTCAGAGAACTCCTTCTTCATAAAGCCATCCTGCTCCATCTGGCGGCTTAATGTAGATGTCTCTGAATAATTCAGCTTACAGCCCAATGTGTGAAATGCTACTGACTTAACCTCTGGCATAAGGGTCGCAAAATTAAGATATTATAGCTACACTTCTTCAGTTATATAAGTTAAATACCTTATTTTTGATTAAAACAAGTTATTATATGAAAAAATGGATACTACTAAGTGCCCTAGGTCTACTAACCCTAAGCTGTGGTAAAATAAAGGAGAAGATACAAGATGCCAGTACAATCAATAAAGACATAAAGTATAACGAAACTGCTGAGATACCTGAAGCTATAGACAATATAGTGACCATACCTCCCGGCGGTATATCGCTAAGCATGCCAAAGTTTGGCTTCCCTACCAACTCTGCTCAATACCTTGCTGAATATAACACCAGAGCAGACCTTGTTGACGAAGTAAGACTGAAAGAGGTATCACTAAAGATAGAGAACCCTCCATCACAAAATTTTGACTTTGTAGACACCATAGAAGTATACCTTTCTTCAGGCAATCAGCCTGAAAAGTTAGCTGCTTATATATACGGTATTCCTAAAGGGCAAACTTCTATCACGCTTGATAGAACAGACTTTAATATTAAGGATTACTTCCTGTCTGACTCTATATACTATAGAGTGCATGGACACTATATAGACAAACCGGCTAAGGGTACAGAGTTTAATCTGAACTCTGTTTTCCGCCTTACTGCAAGACTATTAGATTAATACAGATAAAAATACTTCAATACACAATAGCAAAAGCCTCCGAACGGAGGCTTTTGCTATTTAATTCAAATAAAATGTTTTCTTCTTTAAAAGCGATAACCCGCTTTAAAGCCAAACTGCACTAATGGCTCTCCATCAGGACCTATACCTGTAGTAGTATAACCACCCTCAACGCTTTCATAATATCTAAAGCCTAGTCCCATCTCTAAACCTAAGTACAAATGCTCTGTAGGGTTAATATTTAAAGAGTTATTGATCATAATACCAAAAGTAAAACGATCTCTATACCCTACATCCTGACCTATTACCATCCCATTATTATTATATAGGAGTATGCTTTGATAATCTTGGTCGAAAGCAAAAGCTAAACTAGGACCAACACCATAGCGTACCGTACCTTTACCACCAGTCGGATATATTTTAATACCCGGCATAAAGAAATAAGTAAATATCTCTTTTTATTGTGTAGGACCAATAGTTGACACACTCTCGCCTCTGAAGCTTGCCGTTACAGGAAGATAGAAGGCTATAATACCCTTCTTATCTAATAAACGCTCATAGCTAAGCCCTACTCCAATTCCTCCATTATTCACCTGCAATGGCGCAAATGCTATTACATTATTACCATAGTTTTTATTATCTACATTATCTCTTATTGTTCTTCTTTTGTTAAAGACTTCTTCCGTGCCATTCTCATACTCTATCTTCTCTACATCAGACTTGGCTATTTTGTATACTGGGCCATCAATGTTATCTGCCTTATTATAAGAAATAACTCGAGAGTCTATCTCTATAACCTTTGCCTCTACAGATGTTCCGTTCATTTTAATGATACGGTCTTGGGCACTTACAGCAGTATAAATAACTACTGTAGATAAGCTTAGCAATAACGCTTTAAAGTTCATAAGTAATATCAGTTTTGCTAACATATAGCACAGATTGTGCCAATGTATTTCCCCCTGTTATTATTGATAGGTAAACGTGCCATGAGGGCTATCAATCACCACTTCTTTCTGCTCAGCATCAGCAACATAACCTGATATCTGAGCATCAATATTGAAGCTCTTAGATATCTCCACAACACTCGCAGCTGTTTCTTTATCAGTAAATAGCTCTAGCCGTTGCCCCATATTGAATACCTGATACATCTCTTTCCAATCTGTACCAGCAGATTTTTGTATCATATTGAATAACGGAGGAATTGGCAGTAAATTGTCCTTAACTACACGCAATGGTTTTGGTAAATAATGCAAACACTTACTCTGCCCACCACCACTACAGTGTATGATACCATGTATCTTATCAAAATGTTGTTCCAACACCTTTAAAATAACAGGCGCATATGTACGAGTAGGCGAAAGAATCAATTTACCTACATCAAGTGAGGTTTCAGTAGCATCTGTCAACCCGTAAGCACCATTATATACAACCTCGTCTGGCAAGTTAGGATCTACACTCTCAGGGTATTTTTTTGCATATTCTTTCTTCAGTAGCTCATGTCTGGCACTGGTAAGACCATTACTACCCATACCGCTGTTATACTCATCTTCGTAACTGGCCTGTCCATAGCTGGCAAGAGACACTACTACATCACCAGCCTGCATTTTCTCTGTGGTAACCAATTTATCTCTTCTCATTCTGCACGCCATAGTACCATCTACTATTACGGTACGTACCACATCACCTACGTCTGCTGTTTCTCCACCTAAAAACTTAATATCAATGCCATAGTTCTGCATTCTATCAAAGTATGCTTGTGTACCATTGATAAGCTCAGAGATAACATCACCCGGCACCAAATGCTTATTTCTACCAATAGTAGACGAATAGGTAAATGGACCTGTAGCGCCAACACATAACAGGTCATCTATATTCATTACTATAGAATCAATAGCTATACCTTGCCACACACTCATGTCTCCTGTCTCTTTCCAATACATATAGGCTAGTATAGACTTGGTACCTGCACCATCAGCATGCATCAGGTTACAAAACGCATCGTCTCCTCCCCAAAAGTCAGGGTATATCTTACAAAATGCGTTAGGAAACAGTCCTTTATCTAGTTTGGCTACTGCGCGGTGCACATCTTCTTTCTGTGCTGACACGCCACGAAGGTTATATCTATTATTATCTGACATAGTATGAAATAAGAACGCAAAGGTAGAAAGTATCCCTGAAATTATCTTACCTACGTAGTGGTTTCACTTTCAAGCCAGCTTCAGAGTCTGTTATCAGCTCATTAAGCCGTTTTAGTCTAGTCGCTTCACGTTTAGCACTCAATACCCACCATATAGCGGCTCTCTTGTAATGTGGGGCTTGTTCTTTGAAGAATGTCCATGCTTGTTTATTCTTTTTAAATAAAGCATCATACTCCCTGCTTAGTTTTATATCTTTTCGCTGCTCAAAGGAATAACCACTTAACTCATTATCAGTTCTTTTTTCGTAAGCTGCAAGCCCCTCAGGTTTCATTCTACCCTCTTTTATCAACTTTTCTACATTGGCTATATTCACCGCACTCCATATGCTCTTTGGTCTCCTAGGAGTAAAACGTATACTATAACTCTCCTCATCTACCTTTCTTCTTATACCATCTATCCAGCCATAACACAAAGCTTCGTCTACAGACTCAGGCCATGTTATACTCTCTTTTCCTGTTCCTTTTTTATAAAAACCTACGATAAGCTCACTGTCTTTTTTATGTCTTTTTTCAAGCCACTCCCTGAATTCTTCACTTTTTTTAAAGAACTTTGGTTTCATAGTATATAACTATTTGAATACTAACTAATAACATCACCAACACCTATTTTTTATTTTTTCACATGTCTTAAAAGACAGCCATTAAACCTTAAAATATGAAAAGCAAGCTTATATTGCCCATCTTTCTATTACTTACTTCCTTTTCTTTTGTTAACTATCAGTCTAAAGCAGCAAATATAGCTGCCGGAGACCTATCTTTTGAATGGGTAGGTGACTCTACTTACAGAATAATAGCCCGAATATATCAAGATTGTGCTTCAGGCAGCGAGCCGGACTCTATTCCACTTTGTATGTACAATTCATGTACTAATAGTACAGCATCGTACTATATGCAGAAGGTGACCATACCTAACCCGTGGACTCCCAATTGTACTAGTCTACAAACTACCTGCGACAACCCTTCGTCTACAGTGCCTGGGTATGAAGAGGTGTGGTATCAAAAAACACTAACCTTACCTTCCAGATGTGCGACATGGCGTGCATCCACTTATATTAACGATAGAAATAACAGTATTAATATAAGCAATGCCACTTCTTCAGCTTTTTATCTTGAAGCTACGATCAACAATACAAACACACATATCAACTCCTCAGCTCATCACTCTGTAAGACCAATAATATATGCTACTCAGAACCAGCAGTTCTCTTATAATAGCGGAGCTGTAGACCCTGATGGGGATTCTATCGTCACTCAGATCATAGCTCCACAAACAGCTACGGCCTGCGGAGGCACTGTTAGTAACGTTAGTTACAACACAGCGTCACCAGCTATTAGCGTACCAAGCAACCCGTTTCAAACAAATAACCAATTTAGTTTGAACGCTACATCAGGAGAGATCTCTTTTACATCTACCGCCTTGGGTAAAAACTCATTTGCCATACGTACCACTGAATATAGAAACGGTACTGTTATAGGATCATCTACACGCGAGCTACAAGTACAGACCTTATCTATACCTACCAGACCTGAAGCCAATATAACATTAGGATGCGGGCAAAGCATGCCTACCACTGGCAACTATATTGATGTATGCTATGGGCAGGGCTTAAGTTTCTGTTTCGATATTGTATCGAACTCTAGCGACGCAAAACTATACGCACTCTTTTCTACTTCTTTTTCGGGCAGCTTTAATACCAATGGACTATACACAGACTCGCTACACACTACCTACAACCTACCTCCGTCCACATTGCAACCAGGCATCTATGAAATGGGCCTAGTAATATTAGATACTGTATGTCGCCCTCCGGGCACTCTTATTCCATACCTGTTCAAGATACCAATAAGAATTTTAGGTCCTACAGAAACCATTGCGGATACTTTTATTTGTCCTAACGGTAATATCCAACTTAACACTACTGGTGGGGCTGACTTTAACTGGACCATACTTGCAGGCGGTACAGCAAACAGCCTGAGTTGTACCAACTGTGACAGCCCGTGGGCAAGCCCTACTAATACTACGACCTATGCTGTAGAATCTTCAGCCTCTACATTCTGCCCTGACCATCAAGACACTGTAACCATAACAGTGGTACAACCATCATCTGTCACCTATCCTGCTGTTAGTATATCAGTAGCACCTGACAGCAATATTGCTAGCGGCACTTCCGTGACCTTTACTGCCAATGCAACAGGATGTAATAACCCAACATATAGATGGGTGGTAAATTCTACCGGGCTACCGGGAAACAATAATAGCACCTTCACATCCAACACATTGAATGATAACGACATTGTCTACTGCGTAGTAAGTTGTGCTGACTCCTGCCCTAGTCCTAGAGACACCTTCAGTAATACAATAACGATGCACATCAACAATGCTGCATACAACATAGCCAACAATACAGATATAAAACTCTACCCTAACCCTAATAGTGGAATATTCACTATAGAGATAAACAAGCTGGGTGCAAACCGTAAAGAGTTACAAATAGAGATATTGAACACTATTGGCCAAACTGTTTATTCTCGATCAATAACTCCTGCTAATAACAACATTAAGGAGCAGATAAACCTAAATGACATGCCGTCAGGTATGTATCTGCTTAAAGCATCTACTGATTCAGGCACGGATATTGTGCGCTTTATAGTAGCAGATGAGTAGTGAATACAGATGCAACATTTTGTTCCTTTTCACCCCCTGTTCATTAGGGAACAATCGGAAACAAAATGAACATAAAACAATAATTATCAATTAGTTAAAAACAACAATACGAGAACAATTCGGGAACAAGACAGAACCAATTGTTCTTGTTTTGTTCTCTTATATCAACTCATCTATCAATTGTTGTATCTGCGGTTTAGTGATCAGCCCTGCAAACTGACGAACTATCTTGCCATCTTTTACAAACATTAGGGTTGGTATACTCTGTATTTTGAATTGCGCCGAAAGCTCAGGACTAGCATCTACGTTCACTTTAGCTAATAATACTGGCTTCTCTTTGTTTTCTTCTGCCAGCTCGTCTATTACAGGTCCCATTACCTGGCACGGACCGCACCAAGAAGCCCAAAAGTCGATAAGGACCACACCGCCTTTATCCACTACCAGTTCTTTGAAGTTAGTATGGTCTAGATGTGTTGCTTTTTGTTTGGGTGTTTTCTTTTTAAAGAACATATGATGTCTATTATATTTTCTATTGTTAATGACGTCAAAAATAAGCTGTACTTACAACAAGTAGTGTGCCCTGCGATACCAAATAGTAGAGGTCATTTCATTATCTTGCAGCCTTAAAATAGAATATAGACTGGAATGGACTATAATAGGTTATTAGTAACTGCAGCTTTGCCCTATGCAAACGGGCCTATACATATTGGACACTTAGCAGGTTGTTTCCTTCCTGCGGATATATATGTACGCTATCAGCGTGCGCAAAAAAGAGATATAAAATTTGTTTGTGGTAGTGATGAACATGGTGTTCCTATCACTATCAGAGCGATGAAAGAAGGCATCACACCACAACAAGTGGTAGACAGATACCATGAGATGATAAAGGACAGCTTTGAGCAAATGGGTATCTCCTTCGACATATACTCACGCACCTCGAACGAGACTCACCACCAAACAGCACAGGCTTTCTTCAAAACGCTATATGATGATGGTGTATTTGAAGAAAAAGAGAGTGAGCAATATTATGACGAAAAGGCTAAGGTATTCTTAGCAGACAGATATATAGTAGGCACTTGCCCTGTATGTAGTAATGAGAATGCATATGGTGACCAGTGTGAGAAATGCGGGTCTACACTATCTCCTGAGCAGTTGGTAAACCCACGTAGCGCACTTAGTGATGCCACACCTATTAAAAAGAAGACCAAACACTGGTACTTCCCACTTAATAAATATGAGGACTGGCTGAAAGAGTGGATAGTAGAAGGTAAAAAAGACGAATGGAAAGCTAATGTATACGGACAGTGTAAAAGCTGGCTGGAGAATGGCTTACAGCCGCGCGCTATGACCCGTGATAGCAGTTGGGGCGTACCTGTTCCCCTACCCGATGCTGAAGGCAAGGTGATGTATGTTTGGTTTGATGCACCTATCGGGTACATCAGTGCCACCAAAGAGTTGACACCAAGCTGGGAAGACTATTGGAAGCAAGAAGACACCAAGCTGGTACACTTTATTGGTAAGGATAACATCGTGTTCCACTGTATCATATTCCCATCTATGCTAAAGGCTCATGGCGGATATGTATTACCTGACAATGTGCCTGCCAATGAATTCTTGAATATTGAGGGTGATAAAGTATCTACCTCACGCAACTGGGCAGTATGGGTACACGAGTATATTAAAGACTTTCCTGAGCAGCAAGACGTACTACGCTATGTATTATGCTCTAATGCGCCTGAGACCAAGGATAATGACTTCACATGGAAAGATTTCCAAGACAGGACCAATAGCGAGTTAGTATCTATATTCGGCAACTTTGTCAACAGGTCTTTTGTATTGATGCACAAGCTGTGTGATGGTAAAGTACCTCCATTCCATCAAGACATTGCAGATGATGCGGATAAGGAACTAATGGCAGCTATTAAGCAAGCTAAAGTTGATATAGAGCAAGATATTGAGCGTTACAAGTTCAGAGATGCTATATATAAGGTGATAGACCTTGCAAGAAAGGGCAATAAGTACATGCAAGACAAAGAGCCTTGGATTGTCGCCAAAACACTTGCAGACAACCCTGAGAACCAAAAGCTGATAGATAACTGCCTGCATTTATGCTTACAGCTTACGGCAAATCTGGCTATTCTATCCAACCCATTCTTCCCGCACACTACCAAAAAGATGCTACACATGATGAAAGTCGTAGAGAAGATGCTGGAATGGGAGAATGCAGGAAGACTAGACCTACTGAAAGTTGGTTATACCCTTCGTGCCCCTGAATTATTATTCAAGAAGATAGAAGACAAAGCCGTGGAAGCACAAGTAGAGAAACTACATAGCAACTTGAAACAAGCTACCACTGCTGAGGAAGAAGCTACAGAAAGTGACTTTGCTCCGATAAAACCAGAGATAGTATTTGACGATTTCACTAAAATAGACCTACGTGTAGGTACTATCACACACGCAGAGAAAGTGAAAAAAGCGGATAAACTATTGAAGCTGGATGTAGACCTTGGCTTTGAACAGAGAACTGTAGTTTCAGGCATTGCACAACATTATACCCCTGAAGACATTATAGGTAAACAAGTGACTGTAGTTACCAACCTAGCCCCTCGTAAGATGAGAGGCATCGTTAGTCAGGGTATGATATTAATGGCTGAGGATAAAGATGGTAAATTAGTATTTGTATCACCACTGCAAAACACATCAGCAGGAAGTGAAGTGCGTTAGTTATTTTTGTAACGCTACCTAAAAATAATAAACATGAAAAAGAAAACCCTTTGGGTGATCATAAGCTTAGTGGCACTACTGGTGATCATTATCGTCGTTGGTAAATTGCGTGGCGACAAAGGCACAAAGGTCGCTGTAGAAAAAGCAGCTCCACACACTATAATAGAGGTAGTGACCGCCAGTGGTAAGATATACCCGGAGACCGAGGTGAAGATAAGCCCTGAGGTCAGTGGAGAGATAACAGAGCTAACAATAGAAGAAGGAGATAGTGTACATAAAGGTCAACTATTGGTAAAGATAAACCCTGCTATATACTCATCTATGGTGCAGCAAGCCAGTGCCAGCTTGCAAGAGTCTCGCTCGCGTGCTATAAACGCTAAAGAGATGGCAGCACAAGCTAAAGCACAATATGAGCAAGCAAAGCTGAACTACGATAGAAACAAGCAGCTATATGAGGATAAGGTCATATCTGCGATGGAGTTTGAGCAAGTAAGAACGCAATACCTATCTACAAAAGCTAGCTATGATGCTGCTTTATCAAGTGCAGATGGCGGACAATATAATGTAAGCGGAGCTAGAGCAAACCTTTCTCAAGCACAAGAGAACCTTAGAAGAACAACTATCATAGCCCCTACTTCGGGCATTATATCTCAACTGAACGTGAAACTTGGTGAGCGCGTAGTAGGTACGGCACAGATGGCAGGTACTGAAATGTTGACCATTGCCGACATGAGCCGTATTGAAGTAAGAGTTGAAGTCAGTGAAACAGACATAGCAAAAGTAAAGGTTGGTGACACTACTATTATAGCCGCTGATGCCTATAGAGACCGTACCTTTAAAGGTGTAGTATCTAAAGTAGGTGTTTCCAGCACTACCAGTCTGTCTCAACTGACTACCGACCAAGTAACCAACTATACGGTGCATATTCTTATATTACAGAATAGCTATCAAGACCTGAATACCGAACTACAAAAAGGTACATTCGTATTCAAGCCGGGCATGTCTGCATCGGTAGATGTACAAACTAGAAAAGAAGCAAATACGCTAGCGGTTCCTGTTAATGCTGTAACTACCAGAGAGTGGCCGGACAGTGTACGCAAACAGAAAGATGCTATCGGTGATGATGAGATAAGACAAGTAGTATTCGTATACGATGCCAAGACTCAGAAGGTTACAGTAAGAGATGTAAAAACAGGCATACAAGACAACGAATACATACAGATAACTGATGGACTAAAAGATGGTGACCAAGTAGTTATAGCACCATACGGTGCTGTGGCACGTACGCTAAGGAACGATGCAAAAGTTACCGTTGTTGATAAGGACAAACTATACGAGGCCAAGTCATCAGACTAATAGATAATTTTAAACCTTTACTGAATTTGAGTAATACAGACTTAGGACAGATCGGTATTGTTGGTAATGGTAGCTGGGGTACGGCTATTGCCAAGATACTTACGGACAATGGCAATAACATCTACTGGTGGGTAAGAACAGAAGAAGCAGTAGACCATTTGCAAGAACGCTACCACAACCCTAATTACTTAACGTCTGTAAGATTTTTACCGGAGACGATACTACCGACCAATAATCTTCAAGAAGTGCTGGAGCAATGTGATACGGTGATCGTATGCACTCCATCAGCATATATACAAGAAGTGCTAGAGAGTGTGGACGCTAAGCTCTGGACCAATAAGAATATCATATCTGCTCTTAAAGGTATCATCCCTAACACGAACAAGCTACTGAACGACCATTTAAGTAGCTATGATGAGTTTGACATCAACAGGTATGTATCTATTACAGGGCCTTGCCATGCAGAGGAAGTAGCAGATGAGCGTATCTCCTACCTTACCTTTTCAGGACTGAACGACGACCTTACCGAGACCGTTGCAGAGGCATTTAAGAATACCTACATCTATACTACTGCCAATCACGATATATGGGGGGCACAGTTTGCCGCAGTACTAAAGAATGTATATGCCATAGGCGCAGGTATGGCTCATGCGCTTGACTATGGAGATAACTTCCTGAGCGTATATATTACTAATTGCTATAGGGAGATGTATCGTTTCTTAAAAGCACACTTTAACCAGTACCACCCTTCTGACGAACGACCTGATTTCCATACCAGTGCCTACTTGGGCGACCTGTTGGTTACCTGCTACTCATTACACAGCCGAAACAGAATGTTAGGTACATATTTGGGTAAAGGCTACTCTGTAAAGACAGCTATTATGGAAATGAATATGGTGGCTGAAGGCTACTATGCATCGCGCGGAATGAAGACCATATCCGAAGAGCTAAAGCTGGAAGTACCTATAGCTAATGCTATTTTCAATGTACTATGGGAGAAACGACCACCAGCGGAAATGTTCCTAGCATTGGAGAAAGAACTATCTTAATATTTCACAATACTCATAAATGAATAAAGGCGGCTAATAGCCGCCTTTATTATTATCATCAAGAGTCTACCTTAATAGTGTAGCTCCATTTCTTCTATTAGATTCTGAGCATTACCCATCTTATCTATTATCCAAAGGATAAAACGAGCATCTGTACAGATAGTACGCTTATACTTCTTATCAAAAGCGATGTCTCCACTCATTGCTTCCCAGTTACCGTCAAATGCAATACCTATCCACTCACCATCACCATTGATAACAGGACTACCAGAGTTACCACCTGTGATATCGTTAGTAGTGATGAAACAAGTACGAAGTACGCCATTCTCATCAGCATATTTACCATAGTCCTTCTTCTTATAAAGGTCTAACAGGTCTTGAGGTAGGTCGAACTCATCGTCACCCGGCTGATACTTGTCTACTAATCCATCCATAGTAGTATAGTAGTCATAAGTAACCGCATCTTGAGGGCTGTAGCTTAATACCTGACCATATGTGATACGCATAGTAGAGTTTGCATCAGGGTAGAAAAGTTCTCCTTTCTTCATTTCCATCAACCCTTTGATGTACTTCTTCTTCAATATCTCTTTCTGCTCACTATAGGTTTGATACTTTGGCTTGTATACCTCATTATAGTTTTTAGCAAAGCTTAGAGAGTATCTGATAGCAGGGTCTGCCATCATTTTATCCAAACTAGGGTCTGCTAAGAATTCATTGAACTTGTTCGTATCCAACAACATTGTGTTCTCAAACACATAGTTAGCATAGTTGGTAAAGGTCTCATCAAGGTTGCTGCTACCAAATTTCTTGAATATTACAGATTGGTAGATGTCAGGATGTTGTCCTTTAGGAATATCGTTGTAGAACATCTGAGCCATTGCAGCGAATATCTCTTTCTCTACATCATGTACAAATAGTCTCATGCTACCCTTACGTGCAGCCTTCAATTGCTTTACAGCTTTGTCTATATCTTTCTGGTCAGGCTTCTTCTCGTTCAGCTCTTTGTATAGACCATAGAAGTCAGAACCAAGGTCTGCAACTATAGAACCTCTAAAGCACTGACTATAATAGATATAGTGTTGTGCATACGGGCGGAAGGCATTGTATACTGATGCAAAATCTTTCATTACATCTTTGTATTCAGGAGCATTGTTTCTAGCCCACTTTGTGAACTCACGCTCTTGCTCTTCCTTGTTATCAACTACTTTCAAACGTTTAAGTTGCTCTGTCTGACCAATGAAGTACTTCCAGTAGTTAGAGATACCAGCGTAGTAAGAAGTAAGCTTAAGGTATACTGCCTTATCCTGCTTCATGTATTTACGCATTATTTCAAGACGCTTACCACGTGGCTTAACAATAGAAGGGTTCCACTGATTGATAGAAAGGTCTATACCGTTAGAAACCTCATAACGATTGGTACGACCAGGATAACCGAATATCATTGCATAATCGCTCTCTTGCACTCCTTTAAGAGAGATAGGCAAGAACTTCTTAGGACGAAGCGGCTTATTGTTCTTAGAGTATGCCGCAGGCTCGTTGTTATCATCTCCATACACACGGAACATAGAGAAATCTGCTGTATGGCGAGGCCACATCCAGTTGTCTGTATCACCACCATATTTACCAAGAGACTTTGGAGGAGTACCTACAAGACGTACATCTGTGTAACGCTTGTAAACTAACATTAGGTACTGGTTACCCTCAAAATAAGGCTTAACGTGCACCTCGTATTTACCACCTTCAGATGCTTGGTCTACAAGCTTTTCTTTGATCTTCTCAAAACGCTTGTCGAACTTATCACCTGTTTTGTTCTTTGTAGCCTTCATTACCTGATCGGTAACATCTTCTATACGCTCTAAGAAAAGTGCAGTGATACCTTTTGCAGGCAGCTCTTCCTCATAGCTATAAGCCCAAAATCCATTGTCAAGATAGTTGTGCTCTACAGTACTAAGAGAAGCAATAGCTCCATAACCACAGTGGTGGTTAGTGATCAAAAGACCATTAGCAGAGATGATCTCTCCGGTACATCCGCCACCAAACTGCACAACAGCGTCTTTCAGACTGCTATGGTTGATGCTATACAAGTCGTCTTTAGAAAGCTTAAGACCTAGTCTTACCATCTCATCGTAGTTCTTACCGATAAGCATAGGTA